>JAZUBD010000134.1:0-5622 GCA_045638305.1 Lachnospiraceae bacterium | reverse complement strand
GTTCTATGGAGATTTTTATCCGGATTTTGATGCGAAGAAGGCGTATGCCATGCTGGAAAGTCTGGGACTGAATCCAAAGCAGAAGTTTAAGACCATGTCCAAGGGTATGAAGGAAAAGGTACAGCTTGTATTGGTAATGAGCCGTGAGGCGGATTTATATTGTCTTGACGAGCCGATTGCGGGAGTGGATCCGGCAGCCAGAGATTACATACTCCGGACGATTATTGCCAACTATGCAGAGGGGGCTACGGTACTTATTTCTACGCATTTGATTGCGGATGTGGAAAAGGTGCTGGATGAAGTGGTATTTATACGAAACGGGCAAATTATTCGTCACACATCGGTAGAGGAACTCAGAGAGAAGTATGACCGGTCGGTGGATGCTTTATTTAGGGAGGAATTCAAATGTTAGGAAAATTATTAAAACACGAATGGAAGGCTACGGCAAGACGCTATGGTTTGTTTTATCTGATTTTGGCGTCGATTACGTTATTTACGGCCATTATACATGTGGTTCCGGTAGATAATATCTTTTTTACCATGGGTGAGACATCCCTGATTGTACTTTACATTATTTCATTGTGCGGCGTGATTTTCTGCAGTACCGGTATGGCGATTGTACGTTTCTATAAGAATATGGTATCCGACGAAGGGTATCTGACGTTTACGTTGCCGGCAAAGGTAGAGCAGTTGGTGTTTGTAAAGTTTCTGGTGGCGTACATATGGCAGCTGGTGACGGTTATTTTATGTGTGTTGTCTCTGTTTAGTGTATTTGTGGTAGGACATATGGAGCTTGGTGAGTTTTTCGACGGCTTGTCCTATTTGACGGATATGGCCGGTAAAATGGTTCCGGTATTTATTGTTATGATGCTGATCAGTATGATGTATCAGTTAATGATTTATTATTTATCCATTGCCATCGGTCAGAGATTCGGAAACTATAAGATTCTGGCTTCCATTATCGCATACTGCGCACTGAGTTTTGCAATCGAATTGGTTCTTATGCTTATCATTCTCGGTATTTTCGGTGCGGTAGGCTTTATGGAAATGGCAGAGTCTATGTACACCGTGGACGGAATGGCCGGTTTCTATCTGATGACAATGGGATTATCGTTAGTGGTAGGTATTGCGGCATATTTCGTAACTTGTCATCAACTTAAGAAAAAGTTAAATCTTGTTTAAATCAGTAGAATCGGATAGAGTGGTAAATATTTCTCGTACTTGTAGTGTTTGCTATTTTATGTTAAAATAACAATGTAGGAACGCAGAGGCAGGGTTTCCTGCCTCTGTGTTGTGTTTGTGGGTTTAGTGTGATAGGTTACGGAAAGGATGAGAGCATGAGAAGGTACGAGATTATCCATGGGAACTTAGGGAGAAGAGTAGGAGTGTTGCTGTTAGCGGGAGCATTGGGGTTTGCTGCACCGTTAGCGGAGGTGGCGGGGATTCCGTTTGGTACGGAAACGGTTACGGTAGCCTATGCGGCAGAGGATATGCTGGGCTATGAGAATCCCGAGAGAATTGTGATTGCGATGCCGAACAGTAAGAATTATTCGACCACAGCATCTAAAATCAGCATATTGGGAGCTTGTGATTATCGATATCCGTTGACGATGAACGGAAAGTCGGTAAAAATTACGGAGCACGGCTTTTTTACACAGTATGTGACACTTACGGTAGGAAAAAACGAATTTGTATTTAAAAACGGTGACCATGAATATACATTAACGGTGACTAGAAAGAAGTCCTCCGGCAGTTCTTCGGGAAGCGGGAGCACTGCAAAGTATAAGGAGGTCAGTAACAAATACGGGGAATTAATCAATCCGTATACGATGCCGATGTCGGCACCGGGAACGGCGAAAATCGATTATTTACCCCTGACACAGAATACAACCTTTCGGATTCTGGGGGAATGGGGAAACTACTATAAGATAGCGGACGGTACCTATGTGTCGAAATCTTCGGTAAAGGTATATAACGGAAAAATGCCGGCGAATAAGATAAATAGTGAGAAGGTAAAGTATGATACGGCAACTCATACGGTGGTGTCTACCTTTTCCATGAAGATGGATGCCTTATATGATGTGCAGGTGAACGGAGATACGGTAAAATTTGTACTATATGATACCAAGGCTTCCGGTAAGGTGTTTGTACCGGATAATCCGTTGGTGAAGTCGGTGTCCGCAACTACGGACAGCAAGGGAAGAGCCATTTATACATATAAGCTGACGGATGGGGATAAGCTGTGTGGTTTTGATGTATTTACGGAAAACGGAACCATGACCTTTGTGTTAAAGTATGTACCGGTGTTAAAGTCGCAGGGTTCCTTAAAAGGCGCAGTAATTCTTCTGGATGCGGGACACGGAGATGACGATCCGGGCACGGTAGGTGCTATGGGTGGTTTCGGACCGACGGAGAAGGATGTAAATCTGGATTTAACTTTGCGAACCAAGAAGGCGTTGGAGACATTGGGAGCGAAGGTGGTTCTGGTACGCAGTGATGATACCTTTTATACGTTAAGCGAGCGGGTGGCGCTGATTCGGGAGACAAAGCCGGATTTGTCCATATCCATTCACGGAAATGCCATGGGGATTACCTCGGATTTTTCCAAATCCTCCGGCTTTTTGACCTTTTACTCCTATAACGAGTTGCAGGATGCGGCAAGCATTATAAATGATTCCGTAAACAAGACGATGGGTTATCCCGCTCGTACCATCCGTAGGTCAAACTTGTCTCTTACAAGATTAACCGCATGTCCGGCTGTGCTTTTGGAATCGGCTTTTTTGACCTATCCGGAGGATTATGAGTATTTGCTGAAGTCTTCCAATCGTGAAAAGCTGGCAAAGGCCATCGCGGGTGCGGCACAGGATTATATTGAGAGTGTGGCGGTGTATGAGCAATCCGGTACGAAACATATCGTAAAGAGAGGAGATACGCTGTCCATAATTGCGCGAAAGTACGGAGTTACGGTGGACGCTATTGTAAAAGCTAACAAAATCAAAAACAAGAACGTAATTCATACGGGAGATGTATTGGTTATTCCGGCAAAATAAGAGGAAATTTGTCAGTTAAACGAATGATGATAAGAAAGCAACCGAAACTTTGTGAAAAGAAACGGTTGCTTTCTTTGTGCAAAGAAAGTATAATGTACGCGGGGAAGTGTGGGTGCTCTTGATTGCCCGCAGGGTGAGGAAGTTTTTCGGAAGGATGGAAAAAAGATGCTGGATTTATTATTTCAGGAAGCGAATCAGGGGATTTTCGCGTTTATAGGAATTATGGCCGCCTATGCATTAACCTGTGTGTTATTGCATTTTTGCGGAGGCTTGTTGCCGAGAGACGGCGGAAGAGATTTTGCCGTGGACGGAAAGCTTTCTCAGGGAAAACCGAGGGGGGCAGGATTTGTTTTTATTTTGATTTTTGCGGTAACGGTATTTTTGTTTCTTCCGCTTGACAGAGAACGTTCCATATATGTGATTCTTACAGTGGCGGCGATGCTGACCGGCTTTTTGGACGACTGCTCCAAAGCACCGTGGGGAGAATATAAAAAGGGTATCCTGGATTTGATTATTTCCGTTATGATGGCGGTTACCTATATCAATTTTAACGGAACAACCCTTTCGATTGCTTGTCTCGATTTACAGGTAAAATTGCCGACGGTTTTGTTCGGTGTGCTTGTGACACTGCTTGTTTGGGTGTCCATTAATGTGACTAATTGTGCGGACGGTGTGGACGGTTTGTCGGCAACACTAACCAGTATTACGTTAATGAGCTTCTATTTTACGGCAGAAACCACCGGGATGGCAGAGGATTACCGTTATATGGCACTTCTGATGGTGGCATGTCTTCTCGGTTATCTTTGGTATAACGCAACTCCGAGCCGTATGATGATGGGAGATGCGGGTTCCCGTGCCATGGGCTTATTCATTGCTGTGATGGCGTTAAAAAGCGGTTATGTATTGTTGTACATACCATTTGCGATTTTGTTGATTTTAGACGGCGGACTGGGACTTGTGAAGGTGGCACTGCTCCGGTTCTTAAAGATTCGTATTTTGAAGAATACAAGAACCCCGCTTCACGATCATGTGCGGAAGAATTTGGGCTGGTCCAATACCCAGACAGTGTTTAAGTTTGCGATTCTGCAGATTGTCATTGCTTTTGCGACAACATGGCTGATACGATAGAAGAACGCTGTGCCTCTTAAGGTGCGGGTAGAGTCAAAGAAGGGTCGAAGATACATATGAAATCCATAATACGAAAAGAAAACAGAACGTGGTTTTTGAAGGGAATGCGACACGGCGTGCCGATTGGGCTCGGTTATTTTGCAGTGGCGTTTACTCTTGGAATACAGGCAAAAAGTATCGGAATGACGCCGCTTCAGTCGGCACTGATGTCCTTTACCATGCATGCGTCTGCGGGAGAGTTTGCGGCTATGACCGTGATTGCGGCAGGCTCCGGCTATGTGGAGATGGCGATTACCCAGTTGGTAATTAATCTGCGGTATTTGCTCATGTCCTGCGCATTGTCTCAGAAGGTGTCGGAGAAAATGCCGTTTATTCATCGGTTCTTTATTTCCTATTATATTACGGATGAGATTTTCGGAATTTCTTCCACGGTAGACGGAAAATTTAATCCACGGTATACCTATGGCGCAGCATTGGTGGCGTCTCCGGGCTGGGTGCTTGGGACTTACCTCGGTGCAGTGGTAGGAAATATTCTTCCGGATAATGTTTCTAGTGCCATGAGTGTGGCTTTGTACGGTATGTTTTTGGCGATTATTATACCGCCTGCCCGTAAGCATAAGGTGATTGCTGTCATTGTTGTGGTATCCATGCTGGCAAGCTATGGATTTACCATGCTGGCACAGGCGGTTTCGGCGTATATTACCATATCCTCCGGAATGCGGATTTTGATTCTGACGGTGCTGATTGCCGGAATTGCGGCAGTTGTCCGCCCGATTGAAGAAAGTGAGGGGGCTGCAAATGAAGGATAATATATATCTTTACTTATTGGTGGCAGCCGGTGTGACTTATCTCATTCGTGCGTTGCCCATGACGTTAATCAGGAAAAATATCAAAAACAAATACATCCGTTCTTTTTTGTATTATGTACCGTATGTTACGCTGGCGGTTATGACGTTTCCGGCGATTCTTTCGGCAACTGCCAGTGTGGTATCAGCGGCGGTAGGTTTTGGAGTGGCACTGCTTATTGCATACTTTGACGGGAATCTGTTTAAGGTAGCCATGGGAGGTTGTGTGGCGGTATTTCTTGTGGAGTTGTTTTTGTAATTTGTAAATAGGCGTTTGATTGCAGATAATAAGTATATAAGAAGGGCCGTTGCGGTAGTTGCAACGGCCTTTGTGTTTGGTGTGATTCGTGAGAGGAAACTTATGAGAAATAACGCTCAAATAATTCAAAGTAATTTTCAAAGGTTTTCTTACAGCATTCTGCATTCTTAATGACAATACCATCAACTCTTAATCCTAATAACGAAAATGCCATGGCCATGCGGTGGTCGTCATAGGTTTCAATTACAGCACCGTGCGGTGTTCCCGGAATAATTTCCAGCCCGTCACCGTTATTGATTTCTCGGCAAGTAATGCCAACCCGGGTCAGTTCGTTGATAAT
>JAZUBD010000133.1:0-1870 GCA_045638305.1 Lachnospiraceae bacterium | reverse complement strand
TGACGGGGAAGTATGCGGTCTCTGTACTTTGGTACTGAATCCCACAGAAGGACCTTGGATTGGTACGGGGTATCCGGAAATCGTGGATCTAGGCGTATTTTTCCACATCCACAACAGAGGCATCGGAAATAAACTTCTGGATGTAGCGGAACAGGAAGCTGCGAAGCTTTCAGACACTGTATTTTTAGCGGTAGGTGTTCACTCCGGATACGGTGCCGCACAAAGAATCTATGTAAAGCGTGGATACCTTCCGGACGGCAGCGGTGTCTGGTATCAGGGAAAGCAATTGGAGCAATATGCCCCGTGCGTGAACGACGATGACTTACTCCTTTTTATGTCAAAAACACTTTAAACCAATTATGACACATCCCTGCCATTGAAAAGTCACTCTCTTTATGCTAAAATACCCTTGATGCAGTTGTTTTTCAACACGAGAAGGGAGTGAGTTTCGTGGATTATCGTTTAAGAGGACATAACTTAACTGGATTTGATCAGCTCCGTGCAGCTTATATCTAAGCGGCAGTGTACGGAGCGGTATCGCCGCTAATTCTGATATATGCTGCACTTTTTGAATGGATACGTTTCACCGATTGCTTTGCAATCCAACTACATTCAAAGGAGTGATTTTTATGTCATATATCAATGCAGAAAAGGTCCTTCCGGACTGGCTTATTCATCAGGTACGAAGCTACGTCGGAGACGGCCTCATTTACATACCGCCGGAGACGGCTACCCGCAAAGCATGGGGAAGCAAGTCCGGCGCAAAGAAGCTGTTAGAAGCCAGAAACCTTGAAATCCGCGCCAAAAAGCAGACCGGTGTTACCGTGTCCTGCCTTGCCACAGAGTATCATCTTTCCGAGGATACCATCAAGCGGATTTTGTACAGGTAGCCGTATGAATATCGTAAAAGAAAAGGCAATCGCCGTTACCCTTTGTAACTGTGATTGCCTCTTTTCATACACTCTTCCGAGCCCTAAAGTTTTCCCATGGCTTCAGATACCATGGAAACTACTATTCCCAGCCCCGCAGACAGCAAAATAATCTTCACGGCACTGAGCTTCTTTTTCCAAAGGCAGGTAATCGCAAAATATACTCCCGCCAAAAGCACCAGAATTACCAAAGACACCACATCCACCCGGAACTCTTGCAATCCGACAAAACCGATTGCTTTTAACAACAGCATGCTTCCGGTAGATAAAATCAGCGCTACCACCACCGGCTTTACGCCCCGCATAAAACTTTTGAAATACTTATTATTCGTCAGATTCCTCAGTACCGCTGCAATAAGCAGGATAATGAGAAAAGACGGCAGTACCACACCCAAAGTGGCAACAATGCTACCAAGCGGTCCGCCCATAACGGACCCCACATAAGTGGCGGTATTCACCGCAATGGGTCCCGGCGTGGATTCACATACCCCGATTAGATTAATAAACTCTGCTTCCGTTAACCACCCATGTTTTATCACTGTTTCTTCAATCAGCGGTATCATACCGAAGGCTCCGCCAAAGCAGAACAAACCAATCTTAAAAAACTCCAGAAAAAGCTGCAGGTAAATCATCACTCCACCTCCTTTTTCGGAGAAAGCACGGCATAGAGCACGATTCCCAGCACTCCGCCCATCAGGATAAACCAGACAGAGCTAAAGGACACCGCCAGCAAATCAAACAAAATCATGAGCACAAACACAATTCCGAAGGTAAAGCGTGGAACCACCCGCTTCTCTATCTTCTGAAACAGTCCGAAGCCTGCCCGTAAAATCAAAAATGCCACACCGCATTTGATTCCCGTAAAGGCATAAGCCACATATTTATTTTGCAAAAACGCATCCAAAAATAGGGAGATTGTATACAGGATAATAAGAGACGGC
>JAZUBD010000132.1:0-5409 GCA_045638305.1 Lachnospiraceae bacterium | reverse complement strand
CGGTACCGGGCGGCACCGATTATTGTGGAAGAAGGTTGTGTGTTGTTTGCAGGGAATGAACGAGATCATTACTATTATTCCATCGGTGGCGGAGTACATATGAATGAGACGGCGGAAGATGCTGTGGTACGAGAAGTATTTGAGGAGACCGGTGTTCACTATGAGGTGGACCGGTTGGCGGTGATTCACGAGAATTTCTTTGATGGAGATGGGGCTGTTGAGGGCCTTCTCTGCCATGAGGTGGCATTTTACTTCCTCATGAAGCCGCGTGGAACGAAGAAACTTAACAGCAACAGTTATACCGGTGGATTTAAGGAGAATATGTATTGGATTCCGATTGATGAGCTTGATAAACATGTGGCATATCCGACCTTTATGAAGGAGTATCTGGCAAAGATACCGAAGGAGATTGTGCATATTGTGACCAATGAGAGGGAGGAGTAAATTTCCTCTTGACCTTACCCCTGGGGCAAGGTGTATTCTGTTATAAGAATATTACTTATGATGGAGGAGTTTATGCAGAATACAGACAATACATGGGGGCGACAGGTCATTGAAATCGCCCTACAATACGCCAATCACGAATGGATAGCCACAGAACAGAATGTACTTCATGGTATAGACCCGGATGGCGTGCCGGTAGATACTCCGGATGTGACATGGAAGGGAGAGGTTCTTCATTGTGGTTGGTGGAAGGTAGGAGAAGTAAACAAAGGCGTTGCCTACGGATGGGGCAATGCGTCTACCATAGAGGAGTTTGATGCCGGTGTTGCGGAAGGGAAGCTTGCCGGGAATGTCCCGGAGGACAAGTCCCGCATGGGAAGTAAGCACAGTGTGGGGGTAGACTGCTCGGGACTTTTGACAAGGTGCTGGAATTTGCCGAAAAAGATTGCCACCAGAGACATTCCGAAGTTCGCGGAAAAGATTAGCCTTGAGGAAATCAGACAAGGGGATGTGTTTGCAAAGGTTGGTAGTCATGTGATGTTTTTTATAGAATTCTTGGACGTGGAAAAGAAGTGTGTAAAAATCGTGGATTCTACCAGAAGTACCGGAAAGGTGTCGGTACGGGAGTTGGTGGTGGAGGAGTTGTTTGGAAGTGGGTATGAGGTTTATCGGAAAAAACGGAATAGTATATAGAGAGATAAATGATAATTGAATTTAAGCTAAAAGAGGAGGCGTTTTATGAGAGGATATCCGTTGCATGTATGGATTGACAGTGACAAAAAGGTATATAATATTCGTCCGGAGGTGGAAAGAAAACCGGGAGGTCCGGGATATTTCGGATATGTTACGGCAAAGCCGAAGTATACCTGCACTTCCCTTGAACTTGGAACGGCTGTTTTTGATGCTTTTGATTATATTTTGGACAGGTATGAGAAGGATGAAGATCCGGATATGCAAAATGATAATAAAAAAACTTCATGGAAAAAGCGTGGAGATATTACCGTTTGCAAATATGAAAACGGGACATATCATATTACCTTGTGTTATGTAGACCATGAAATTATGACAGTAGAGTATTCCGAAACACGATATTATCCGGCGGATATTTCGGCAGAAGAGTTTGGAAAAGAGCTTAAAAAGGCTTTTGAGGATGTTTTTGAATATGCAAGGCGACAGGAAGTTGCAGTGTTTAATTCGGATAAGGAAGGATTGCTTTTTGTGCCGTTCGTAATTGCGAAGACCGGATATGTATATGCGGATTATTGTAAAGTAGTGGAAGCACCGTATGCACCGGAAAAGATACGAGAAGCGCTAAATGACGTTTTAAACTATGTTACGGAACACCCGGAAGATACCAGAACAAATAAAGAACGGAAAGAACAACTTCCGTGGAGAAATGTTTCGAAGTACAAAAGCATGCACGGATTTGTAAAATCACATTACGGAATTCAGTTGCATCATATTCCAAACGGACAATATGAATTTATATCATGTCTTAGTTTTACTGTTTTTGACAGCTCTTTTGTTACCTATTCCATAAAAATGACTTGTGAAGATAAGTTATCGGACGAAGAACTGAAGAAAGAAATTTTTGACGCATTGGAACGAAGTCGTTTGATTACAGATAAAAACAGAGAAAAAGGAAACAGTGCTGAGTTTTGGCACCTTGTCAACGAAGTAAAGGCACAGACAAATTGCAAGTTAGGTGATTATTTGATTTAAAAAGATGATGTCTATAAAGGAGCAGAATACTATGATTTTGCCTGATTATCATATACATACGTCATACTCCCCGGACTCCAAGATGGACCCGGAGGAGGCTGTTCGTGCCGCAATGGCATCGGGAGTTGTAAATATATGTTTTACAGAGCATATGGATTTGGGACATCATATGGAAATGTATGATAAAGCTCCGGATTTTGCGGGAATGGAGGAGACGATTTCCCGGCTTAGAGAGAAGTACCCGGAAATCACCATAGGGAAAGGCATCGAAGTAGGATATATTCCTGAAACCGCAGACCAAACGGCCGAGGTTTTGTCCGGTCAGAACTTTGATTATGTTTTGCTAAGTACCCATTGTGTTGATGGGATGGATTGCGGAGTACCGGAATCAAAACGAGGACAGGATAAGCTTACGGCATATCAAAGATATCTGGAAACGGTATATGCTTCTGTTACGGATGACAGACTCACAGCGTATTACGATTGTGTCAGTCATATCGGATATATTGCAAAGGGGCTTCATTATGAGGATAATGCTTTCCCGTATGAGCTGTTTCCGGAATTGTTTGATCAGATATTAAAGGAGATTATCAAAAGAGGAAAAGGAATCGAAGTAAATACCTCCGGAATCGACAGAGGAGGCCATGTCTTGCCGCATCCGAGTATTATTTGCCGTTACAGAGAATTGGGTGGTCGGATGATAACCATCGGTTCCGATGCACATAAGGTTCAAAGTGTGGGGGCGCATATCAAAGAGGCTGTCGAAATTATAAAGAAGGCTGGATTTGAGGAGATTACGCTGTTTCAAAAAAGAGAGCCGAGATTTGTGAACATACTATAAAAAGAACCCGTCTCTAACGCTTTGGTCGGAGACGGGTTCTCGCTATTCTTAATTCAACTTCTCATCGTAATGAGCTCTGCATCCGCCGATGTACTTCGGACGGGTACGGGCTGCCAGAAGATTTGCTTCACCGATTTGCTTTACAGAGAGACGGAGCGGTACAGCCACCTTCTTTAAATGCATGCCGATTAAGGTGCCGCCGATGTCAAGGCCTGCGTCGGCTTTGATTTCTTCCAAAGCGACCGGATCGGACAGTCTTGCATACAGAGCGGTAGCGAAGGAACCGCCTGCTTTCGGTTGAGGAACCACGTTGACCGGCTCGGAAAACGGCACAGCTGCACGTTCTACAATGATAGCACGATTCAGGTGTTCACAGCACTGAGCCGCTAAGTAGATGCCCTTTTCAGTACAAACGGAGAGAATCCCCTCTACCATGTCTACCGCAACTTCCGGACGGGAGTCGGTGCCGATTTTGGAACCGCATACTTCACTTGTAGAACAGCCCACCACTAGGATTTGGCCTTTCTTTAATCCGGCTGCTTCAATGAGCTCGCGAGCGGCAACCACACATTGTTCTTTTATTTCAGACATAAAAATACCTCTTTTCAAAAGATGCGACAGGAGAACAGTAAAGGGCCTGCCGTATCGGATTTCTTTTACGTATCAAGCATAATTCCTTTTTCCGAAAGTGTCAAGTTTTATTTGATTATTTTGGACATTCTTAGTATAATCTATAGTAGTAGGATGTTGTATTATTTGTAGTAAGAGTATAAAGGAAAACATAGAAGCGAAAAAATGAATATAAGAAGGAAAGAAGGTATTACTATGATGAATGAAAAGGCATTATTTCAAATTGGTTACGGATTGTATCTGGTGGCGGCTAACGAGAACGGCAAGGACAATGCCTGTATTGTAAATACGGTAATGCAGGTAACCCAGAATCCGATCCGTCTTTTGGTCAGTGTAAGCAATCAGAATTTGACCCATGATATAATAAAGAATACCGGCAAGCTTACTGTTTCCGTGTTAACGGAGAAGACTCCGTTTGCGGTTTACAGCCATTTCGGCTATCAGAGTGGCAAGAAGGTAGATAAGTTTGAGGATTTTGAGGATGTGACCCGTTGTGCCAACGGTTGCTATCGTCTGAACCGTAACAGCGGTGCATATTTTTGCGGTACGGTATGCGACAGCTTTATATTGGATACTCACACCATGTTTTTGGTAGAGGTGACGGATGCTGATATCGTAAGCAGTCAGACACCGGTGACCTATGATTTTTATCAAAAGTATGTAAAGCAGCCGTATCAGCCGGCAGTGAAAAAAACTGAGGTAACGAATGCAGACGGTGGTAACACAAACGCAGAGGGCAGCAAAGCAACCAACTCTTATGTCTGCAAAGTCTGCGGTTACGTATATGAGGGTGAGACCTTGCCGGAAGATTATATTTGTCCGATTTGTAAACACGGTGCTTCCGATTTTGAGAAACTGTAAATTTTTTAAAAATATGGAAAGCCGGAGCAGTGATATGCTTCGGCTTTCTTTGATTTGTAACAAAAAATAGCTTCCCATTATTGACAAATAAACCGTGGAATCTTATAATGGACAATAGCTATGTGCGCACACACGAGACGTAGCGCACGAAAGGAGATAAAACAGTGAAGAAGCACGGTTTGAATGATTTAAGAAGAATGTATCTGGAGTTTTTTGAGAGCAAGGATCACCTTCGTCTGAAGAGCTTTTCCTTGATTCCGCATAACGATAAGAGTTTGTTGTTAATCAATTCCGGTATGGCGCCGATGAAGCCTTACTTTACCGGACAGGAGATTCCGCCGCGTAATCGCGTAACTACCTGTCAGAAGTGCATCCGTACCGGTGATATCGAGAATGTAGGTAAGACCGCAAGACATCTTACTTTCTTTGAGATGCTGGGTAACTTCTCCTTCGGTGATTACTTTAAGACCGAGGCGATTAAGTGGTCCTGGGAGTTTTTGACCGAGCACGTAGGCATGGAGCCGGAGCGTCTGTATCCGTCCATTTACTGTGAGGATGAAGAGGCATTCCGTATTTGGACCGAAGAAGTAGGGGTACCGGCGGAGCGCATTACCCGTTTCTATCGTGACGAGAACGGTGACTGTGATAACTTCTGGGAGCATGGCGCAGGTCCGTGCGGTCCGTGTTCCGAGATTTACTATGACCGTGGTGTAAAGTACGGCTGCGGCAGCCCGGATTGTAAGGTTGGCTGTGAGTGTGACCGTTTCATGGAAGTTTGGAACAACGTATTTACCCAGTATGAGAGCGACGGCAATCATCACTACACCGAGCTGACCCAGAAGAATATTGATACCGGTATGGGTCTTGAGCGTTTGGCTGTGGTTGTTCAGGACGTGGATTCTGTATTTGAT
>JAZUBD010000131.1:0-4059 GCA_045638305.1 Lachnospiraceae bacterium | reverse complement strand
GTTTGGGGACCGGGAGTTTGGTCCGGAATGCCTGTGTCTGCGGCAGCCTATGGGGCGGAGGAAACGGTGTTTGTACCCAGTGAAGTGCCGGCACCGGTGTTTTCCGCAGAAGCGGGATTTTACGAAAAAGGTTTTGACCTGCTGCTTACGGCACCGGAGGGCACGGAGGTGTATTACACACTGGACGGTTCTGTGCCGACGCCGGGTGGAGAAACTACGTTATTGTATTTGGAACCCATAGCGGTAGAACTGTGTGATGGTGTAAAGGGAAGCGGTCTGCCTTCCGCTACGGTGGTGCGGGCAATTAGTGTGACAGAGGACGGGGACTGCAGTGGTATTGCGACAAACTCGTACTTTGTTGCTCGGAAGATGACCGAATGGTACGAGGTGCCGGTGATTTCCCTGGTATCGGACCCGGAGAATTTGTACAGCGAAGAAACCGGGATTGTGACCAATTACGAGGAACGAGGCCGTGAGTGGGAGCGACCGGCACATTTTGAATATTTTCTTCCGGAAGGAGTGCGGGAGATTTCCATGAATGTGGGAATTCGCATCAACGGCGCGTATTCCAGACGGTTTGAGATGAAGTCGTTCCGCTTGTATGCCAGAGAGGAATATGATACGCAGAAAAACTTTGAGTATGATTTCTTTTCGGACGGATTGATTCCGGCCGTGGAAAAAAACGGCGAGCAGAAGAATATTGAGAAGTTTAAGCGTCTGGTATTACGGGGCGGCGGAAACGAAAGCGATGCCTGGGAGGTTACCTTTTTTCGGGATATTCTGGCCCAGTCCCTGATGGTCGGAACTTCTCTGGATGTACAGGCCTATCAGCCGGCCGTGGTGTTTTTAAACGGAGAGTTTTACGGCATTTTAAATATCAGAGAGCGTATGGATGACCGCTATCTGGCGTCACATTATAATTGTGCGAAAGAGGATGTGGTAATCTACGGCTTTGACTATAACAAAGACAGTGACGGAAAGGTGATTTTGCCGCCGGAGGGGCAGGATGTCTTCACGGTGGTAGCAGAGGAAGGCCCGGCAGAGGAAGTGAGTTTCTTTGAGGAGGCCTACGACTTTGTTACGACAAACGATATGAGTGATCCGGCTATGTATGCAAAGGCCCGGGAGTATTTTGACATTGAGAATTTTATCGATTACCTTTGCGTGGAATTGTATTGCGGAAATACGGACTGGCCCCATAATAACTGCGAGGCGTGGCGTTATATCGGCGAGCCGTCGGAGGAATACGGGCTGGACGGAAAGATTCGCTGGTTGTTGTTCGATTTGGATTTCGGCTTCGGCCTATATGGACGATCCGTGGAGAATCAGGTACTTCCGTCCATGGTGGCAGACCAGAGAAGAGAACAGCCTTACCGGGATGTACTGACTGATTTGTTTCGTTCCTTCTTAAAGAACGAGGAGTTTAAAACGCAATTTAAGAATCGCTTTTTGGAACTTCTGCGGACGAATTTTAAGGCGTCTGCGGTGGTGGACAGGGTGGACCGGTTGGCGGAGGTATATCGTCCGTTGGTGGCGGAAAAGTATTTGAAGTACGGGGAATTGCACCCGGTGGAGCGGAATATGACTACGGTGCGGGATTTTGCCGCACTCCGGACGAATATTATGGTAAGCTGTCTGGAATGGGCACTGGAGGAAGAGTTGCATGACAATGCAGTGAGTTCGCCGGTGTTAAAAACGGGGCATAAAATACTCCTAGGCATTGTAGCTATCATCGGCATTGCGATAGTGATTTGGAACGTTCGTAAAAAGAAAGAAAAAAATGAGTAAGAAAAACGGAACCGAAGGCAAGGGAATTTCGTCTTTCTGATAGGGGGTAACGTATGAACAAAAAAGCAGACCCGGAAATTCGGTCGCTGCCTACCGGGCAAACAGAGGAATACGACCTGGAATATTTGATGCGCACCTACGGTAATGACGTACTTCGTATGGCTTACAGCTATGTGAAAGATTATGATACGGCGGAGGATATTTTCCAAGAGGTGTTTATTAAGGTAAATGCGAATCTGGCGGAGTTTCGCGGAGAGAGTTCCGTGAAAACGTGGATTTTGCGTATTACGGTGAATGCCTGCAAGGATTATTTAAAGAGTGCGTATTCCAGACGTGTAACTATGTTTTCCGAAGAGGAAGAAACTCAGATTCCGACGGAGGATACCACAACGGAAATTGAGCGTAAGCAGGACGGCGAGCAAATTCGAAAGGCATTACTTCTGCTTCCGGAAAAGTATCGGGAAGTGCTGGTGTGTCTCTATTTTGAAGAGCGGTCGGTGGCAGAGACGGCAAAGGTGCTCGGTCTCAGCGAGGGCACGGTAAAGAGCCGGTTGTCCCGGGCGAGGGATAAGTTTCGCGTTATTCTTGAGAGAGAATGGAAAGGAGGTGCATAGGATGGACAATTTATTGCAGAATCAGGACGAGATGCAGGATGAGGAACTCTATGCACTTTTGGATAAAGCTCTTGGTGTGGAGCGCCTTTGTGTCAGCGAAGAGTTGATACAGAAGACATTGAAACGTGTGGCGGAGGAAGATAACTCCAAGGTGATTTCCTTTGAGAAGGCTGCAAAGAGAAAACTTCCGGCAGTGAAGTATATCAGTGTAGCGGCAGCGGCATTGTTTGTGGTAGTGTTAGGTGTAGGCGTGTTACGCGGAGGAGTTACTGCCGGGGATTCGGTTCAGATGGAGGCAGTCTATGATAATGCGGGCGGGAAAAAAGGTTTGTTGACGGCGGATGAGACCGAAAGTGCCGGACTTTCCGTAGTAGATAACGCGGACGGAACCACGCAGTATCACTACTACAGTACCAACGGGGCAGAGGATATGAGCAATGTCGCAGAGAATATGAGCAATGTCGCAGAGAATATGAGCGATAACGCAGAGGTTGCGCCGGAAGGGGAAGCTGTGGTGCAGGGAGATCGTGGCAGACCGCAAGAAACCGATAAGAACGAAAATGTGTTAGCTGGTACTGCAACGGTAGTGTCTGCGGAACTGGCAGAAGCCTTAACCGCAGTAGGAGCAAAACCGGGCGAGGCAGAATACTGGGAGTTTGTACAGAAAGATACGACCTGGGAGAAGGAGCTTTTCAGGGAGCTTGCGGCCGCTATGGACGTGTTCGGTGAAACGCTTCCGGAGAACGGGACCTACAGCTACAGTCTGGAATGTGCAAACGGCAACGGAAAAACAATTTATTGCGAGTATCCGTTGGACGGAATTGTCCGGATTGAGACGAGTAAGGGAGTACTTTGGGGACTTTTGGGAGAGAAGGACCGCTTTTATTCGGAGTAGAGATTCGAGAGAAGGTTAATTTTATAATGCAAAAAGGATGTTGTGTGCACCGGCCGGTGTGTCGCAACATCCTTTTTATTTGCTTGTGAGATAAAATTATTCTGCATCTACTGCATCAACAGATACTTCATCGGAAGCTTCCGCATCCACAGTCTCCTCTTCTTCTTCGGTCTCATCGGTAGTAATGTTAATGGAAACATACTCACGGGAAGCCATGGTGTCCTCGTCGTCGAAGCTGTCCTCGAAATCGAAGTCCTCTTCTTCCTTTGCGAAGAAGTTTTTATAAACGAGATAAGCGCCGCCTGCAACCGCAGCCAGGGAAGCTAATGCAGCAAAGAATTTAAATACCTTTTTCATTGGAATGCTCCTTTCTATGATACTGATTCTATTATACGGTGTTTTAATGAAAAAGAAAAGCCTATTTTGAAAAATAATTAATTTTTTTCTTTCTTTTTTTAGGTGAAATGTTATAACAATTCTATTTTTATCTTGAAGTTTCTGACAAAATAGAGTATAATTGGAGTATGATTGGAAGGAGTGTCTGACGGAGGGAGAAATCGCATACCGAATGTAGCAAGGAGGTTTACGAAATGGAAAAAGATAAGGATATACAGGAGTTTCTTCGGGCCGAGGAACGGGAAGAAAAGGCCAAAGAAAAGGAAAAGAAGGTGAAGGAACCCAAGGTAAAGAAAGAGAAGGAACCGAAAGAAAAGAAAGAGAAGGAACCGAAGACAGCGGAACCGGATACAACGGAGCCGGAGG
>JAZUBD010000130.1:0-5192 GCA_045638305.1 Lachnospiraceae bacterium | reverse complement strand
CAATAGCGTTTTGCTATATCCCACAAAGTTTCTTCGGCCTTCACGGTATAACCGATCATACTCGGCATTTCCTCGAATCGGCCGGCATCAAATTCCTCACGTTCCGTATCCACAATCATTTCTTCTCTACGGTTTTCCATGGCAACTACACAAAAGGCCAGCTCTGCCTTTAGCTCTGCCTCACCGCTTCGCACTGTAGCAAACGAAGATTCTGCCACAAAGCATCGCACATCATAGGTACTTTCCGGTGTCAGGCCCCGCACCTCAATCTGATGATCAAACGGAAGCTCCGTATGATAAGAATGTAACGGCCGGTCGTCTTCCTCCGAGATGTAAAGGAGATTCACGTCCAATACGCCGGAAAGCTTTAAGGTCTCCCCTTCTCTTACACATACATCCGGCTTCATTTCCACACTTCCGCGACAGATCTGCAAAATCTCCGGCATTCCCTCCGGCAAAGACAACCGCTCGAAAATCCGCATTCTGCTGTCGTTCTTCAAAAGCAAGTTTTCGTATTCCTCCTCCAAAATCACCGGCTTTAATATGCAATCCGTGGCATACAAATCCGACAGAAGCTCCATCTCCCCCTCTTCGTACAGCTTCATCTCCGCCTCCAGCACCGCCTCAGCCTCCAAAAGCCGGTCTTCTCCATCCTCATCAGCCTTTACCGATACATTCTCGTTAGTCAGACGGAATGCCACATCCTCAATGAGCCCTTCTCTGCAACCGCTGATTTCAAATTCTGTTTTAAAGGGAAGCAATGCCTCGTAACTCTCTAAGGCGCCGTCCTCTCGATCGCTTCTCCAAAGGGCAAACAGAGACAGTTCTCCCTTTGTTTCCAACAGTTCTTCTCTGGCCCTTGCCTCCGGATTCCGCAGCTCCAGCTCCCAGTAAAGAAGCTCTGCAATGCTGTCCTTGCCGGAAGGCAGAAAGATTTCCTCCCGCAATCTTGCAATATCCTTCTGATCCGCCACAATGGAGGTTACCGGAATGACTCGTGTCTTTGTATGTACGGCCGGTGCCTCCGTAAGCGCCACCGCCGCTCTTACATCATGCAGTTCCTCCGCCTGCACCATAATCCCTAAAAGTGCCCGAATGGCCAGCTTACGGGAATGAATCAGACCGATATTGAACTCTTCCACTTCCGCCCGTACCGTAATATTATCTCCGTCGCAGGCCTCCGGCAGTTCCACCGACTCATCAAACGGTAGCTCTCCCCGGATACTCTGTACCGGACGTTCGCCGTCCTCGCTCAGATACAGCACACGATACCCCAGTACACCCTTTATATACAATCTTCCGCCGGAAAGCTTCTTTTCATTCAGGCGCACATTTCCCGTTTTCCAGATTACCGCACGTACATCCGGTTTATTATCCGGCACATTCACATCATCATCCACCGTCAAACGCAGTGCATTCCGACAATTCACCTTGTTCATATGGATACTTTGCATCTTTATTTCCATAAAAAATACCTCCCGAAGCTAGGTTCTTTTACAACCTATGCACCGGGAGGAGAGTTTATGCAAAGAAAACGGCCGCCGCACGTAACCGTCGCGCGGCAGCCTCACTTTTCCTTTTTATACGTATACGAGTTGTACATCCTTTGTTAAAACGTCGGTATAGCTGTAGGAGAAAATCTGCTCGGTATCCGGCATATTCTCCGGAACCACCTTTACCGTAAATACACACGGATAAATTGCGGAAATCACACCTTCCATCACATCCACCTTGTTGCGACCCTTGTTTTCACAAACCTTCACGCGTCTTCCCACGCTGTGCTTTACATTGTAAACAATCTTGCTCATTTCCGTTGGCTGACCCATATTCTCTCCTATCCGCGTAATCGCTATGTATACTCGATAAATGCACTATGTAGTATCTATCTATGTATAAGTATACCATATATTGTTGTTCTGTGTCAATGCAAAACTACAATTTGTAGTAGGTCTTTATACCCAATTCCCCCTTCAAATCACATTATCTTTCACGGAGGCAAAACAATTTTTTAACGTTTATCATTAAAAAGTTATTGACAAATGTTAACATCTATTGTATATTGGATTTAACGATAAACATTAAATATTTATCGTTTCATTTCTTGCAAGGAAATAATAATATGAGATAAGGAGACAAAAAAAGCTAAGACTATGGAAAAATTGAAAAAGATATCAAAAATAATGAATGTAGTATTTAAACTTGTTTTATTGATTGCAGTAATACAGTTCGTTATGCGTCTTGTTGACCTGGGCACAAATCAGATAGCACTGCTTATAAAGAATCCGGGCGCAGAGTATATCAAGCTGAACAATATTGACACAGGAAACGTGGAATGGCATTTTTTGAGGGAACAGGACATGGAAACGAAATACTTCATCAAAGGAATTGTCCTTGCGTTTTTTTCAGCTGTACTGAAGCTTGCAGAGAGCGTATTCCTGGTATACATCCTCGGAAAGCTTCTGAAACCGATGGCAAAGGGACAGCCCTATGACGGAACGGTCAGCAAATCCCTGAGAACATTCGGTATCGGCTATATCGTAATCGGCATTGCAGAAAATGTCATAACGTATTTACAAGCAGCAAGAGCATCTCACACTCTCGGAGAAATCAGGCGGATATTCCTACCGGTAACGGTAACGGAAACAACGATTCAATACAGCATTAATCTTGGATTCCTTTTCCTCGGAATCATGATATTTATTTTTTCTTTCGTATTCCGGTACGGAGAAGAATTGCAGGTACAGGTAGATGAAACATTATAGGAGGGATAACCATGTCGATTATTTTACGTTTAGACCGGGTGATGGCAGACCGAAAAATGTCTTTGAATGAGTTGTCCGAGCGTGTCGGCGTTTCGAATGTAAATTTATCTAAGATAAAAACCGGAAAAATCAGCGCGATTCGTTTTTCTACACTGGACGCAATCTGTAAGGTTCTGGACTGTCAGCCGGGGGACATTTTGGAGTATACTCCTTCGGATGAAAATGAACTCAATGAATAATAGAGGGGAGTAACTTATTATGAAACGTCTTTTTTTAGGCTTCCTTAGTTTCCTTTTTCTGACCTTTGCCGCCTGCGGTTCCGAAGAAACCGCACTGCCGCCCTACGGTCAGGGAAACATGGAAGATTTTGAACAATTCCTGACGGAAATCGAACCCAAGGAAGACCCTTGGACCGAGGAAGAACTGCAAACCTATGAATCTTACCTTCAGCCGGAAACCTTCGCGCATGTATTCAGCGAAGAGGAGATACAAGAACTTGTAACAAGCAAAAAAAGCCCGAAAACCGTTACCGCAAAGCAAGCCGCAGAGGATGTCACTCTGGCCTTTGATCTGCTGGCCTATGGATACGGCGGATATCACTACTTCGGTGGTGATGAGGTGTTTCTACCGATTCGGGACAGCATACTGGCAGAACTGAAAACCAAGGACACCGTCAAGACCAATGATTTATGGGAACTTTTGTGGGAGTCCTTATCCCCGGTTATCATAGACCGGCATTTTCACATTGCCACAAAGCAATCCCGCAACGCTATATACGAACGGGAGTATGCGCAGTCCACTTATTTTGTGCAGGATTTGTATTTTAACGACCCCACCGGTGTAGATTCCCGCTATGTCAAACGCACCATCGGTCCGGACGGAGCTCTTACCTACTGTCTGGCAGCCGTATGTCTGAATCCCGCTACGCTTCCGACAACCATGACCATTGAGGGCGTTACACACAACCTAAGCTGGCAGTTGGCCCGACCGATGGCTCACTCTGAATTTACACAGGCAAAGGTGTTCTCCGAAACTACCGTAGCAGACGGACAGCTTCCGGTACTAAGACTATTTTCCTTTGACGGCTCCGAAAAGAAATTGAATGAATTTGCCGCCACAGGTACTTCCTACCGGGAGAAACCGTTATTTGTACTGGATTTAAGAGGAAATCCCGGTGGAAATGACGGATACGCCCACACATGGATAAAAAATTTCTGCGGGAAAAATGTTACCGAAAAGGAGCTTTGGTCAAAAAAAGTAAGCACCTGTTATACGACGGTTTACGGAGGTTTCGTAAATTCCCAGGGTGGCGTATGGCGCACAAGCCGGTCCGACGGAACCCTTTGGGAAACCGACAATCTTGTCTTTGTTCTGATTGACGATAACACCTCCTCCTCCGGAGAATCCTTCACCAATATGCTTACCCTTGGGAAACAGGTGGTATTGGTAGGAACAAATACCAATGGATGCTTAAATTTCGGCAACGCCTACGAACTGTATCTGCCAAACACCGGCATTGAACTTCGCTTCGGCGCAAACTGTTGCTTTTATCAGAGTCTGGAACACACAGACGGCATCGGCTATTCTCCCGATTTATGGGTAGAACCGGAGGACAGTCTGGATGCAGTCGTTCGACTGTGTAACTATTACGGACTCTATGAGGAAAACAACAATTAACTGTTTTCAGAAAATCAATAATAAAACCGGCGAAGTGCCCCTGCACTCTGCCGGTTTCTTTTTTATCCCCTTACTCCATAAAATGTACTTCCGTCTCCATCTTCTGCAGTTTAATCACGATATAGGGATAGGTCACCGCCGTGGTCACTTTCTCATCTGCTGCCGGGCCGATTAATTTGGTTTTCAGGCAAATGCCTTCCTTTGCCTGAAACAGCTCCTCTACTGCAATACTGTAGCCGCCGGAAGGCTGCTCCCCGTAGCCCTGCCCCAGATAAAGTGCATCCTCTGCAAGGTATGTAAGCTTAAAAGGTTCTGCTTTCTTTCCGTTAATGGCATCTAATAACTCCTTCGGTACATCCGCTTCTTCCACCACCGTAAATTCTACATCTCCCGTTTTTGTGTATTCTTCCTTTTCCGTGCCGCAGCCTACCGCCATACAAAGGGGCAAAAGGGCAAAGAAAAGGAGAAGCCGTCCGATTTTATGTTTCATCCTGTGCTTCTCCTAATGCTTATTCAGTTATATGATATGCGGCATGCCCTGTTTTAATGCACGAATTACTGCCTTCCGGGTCATCTCCTCGATGTAAAGGGTATGCTCCGGTTCGTGGATGTCCTGCAAGTAGTGGGCATCGGAGTTTGAAATAATCCGGCACTGTTCCAGATACGGATGCTCCTTGGTCAGTCGATGCAAATTACCGAAGTTTTTCAGCTCCGCCGTGGCAAACTTCGCATCCGGCGGGATAAAACCGAGAT
>JAZUBD010000129.1:0-6141 GCA_045638305.1 Lachnospiraceae bacterium | reverse complement strand
GGTGTAGGTAAAACTACCACTACGGCAAACGTAGGTACTGGTCTTGCAAAGTTGGAAAAGAAAGTAGTATTAATCGATACCGATATCGGACTCAGAAACTTAGACGTTGTTATGGGTTTGGAGAATCGTATCGTTTACAATCTTGTAGACGTAATCGAGGGCTCCTGTAAGATTAATCAGGCGTTTATTAAGGTAAAGGGCTATAACAATTTTTACCTGCTTCCGTCTGCACAGACCCGTGATAAGACGGCCATTACTCCGGAGCAGATGAAGAAGCTCACCGACCAGTTAAAGGAAGAGTTTGATTACGTTATCATTGACTGCCCGGCAGGTATCGAGCAGGGATTCCACAATGCAATCGCAGGTGCGGACCGTGCCCTTGTGGTTACTACCCCGGAGGTATCCGCGGTACGTGATGCGGATCGTATCATCGGCCTTTTGGAGGCAAATGAAATCAAGAAGACCCACTTAATCGTTAACCGTTTGCGCATGGATATGGTAAAGCGCGGTGATATGATGTCCAGCGAGGATGTTGTAGAGATTCTTGCAATTCCGTTAATCGGCGTGGTACCGGATGATGAGAACATCGTTATTTCCACCAATCAGGGTGCTCCGCTTGTAGGCAATAACACCATGGCAGGTAAGGCGTACATGAATATTTGTAAGCGTGTGGACGGTGAAGAGGTTCCGTTCCTTGATTTAGCGGGCAAGGGTGGATTGTTCAGTCGTCTTTTCAAGAAAAACTAACGGAGGGTAGATTATGAGTTTCTTTGATTTTTTCAGTAAGAATAAAACGTCCGGTTCTGTAGCAAAGGACCGTTTGAAGCTTGTGCTCGTATCGGACCGTGCAGGCTGTTCCCCGGAAGTTATGGAGCAGATGAAGAATGATATTATTGCTGTCATTTCCAAGTACATTGAAATTGATATGCAGGGTCTGGATATCCAGATTAAGCAGACCCAGTCGGATTCCGACAACGGTACGGTTCCGGCTATTTTCGCAAATATTCCGATTAAGGAAATGCGTGGTAAAAACTAAGAGGGTGTTTCATGTTTAAACTATGGGAACGGTACGATTTTAAAAAGTACCGCTGGATGATTTTAGTGTTGATTGTTCTCATCTGCACCGCCGGCATTTATGTGCTGGGTAAGGTGCAGGGAGAAGAAGAAGTCGACATGGTATCAAGACAGATTAAGGGATTAATCGGCGGAGTATTGCTGGCTGTGTTTGTGTCCATGTTCGATTATCATTTTGTTTGTAAGTTTGCGGGATTGATGTACCTCGTTAATTTTGCGTTATTGTTTGTGGTAAAGTATGTGGATTACTTTAACATAATGCGAGGCGGTGTAAACCGTTGGATCGGTATTCCGAACGGAGAAAATCCGAAGTTTGAATTCCAGGTGTCGGAGCTTACCAAGGTAGTGCTGGTCATCTGCCTTGCTACCTTGTTCGACCGGTTGATGGACCGGATGAAGCAGGGCTGGATATTGCTTCTGGCAGTGATTATGCTGGCGCTTCCGGTGGGACTTGTATTTTTACAGCCGGACCTTTCCACGACCATTGTAATTTGTGTGTCTCTGGTGGTTGTGATTTTCGCATCGGGAATTAAGTATCGGATTTTGTTGCCGATTGTGGCGACAGCAATTCCTGTGGCAATCGGGTTATTCTGGTATGTACAGCAGGATTTCCAGATGTTGCTTTCGGATGATCAGCAGGAGCGTATTTTATCATTGCTGCATCCGGAAAGTCATGGGGATACCTTATGGCAGCAGGAAAATTCCATTACGGCCATCGCGTCGGGAGGGTTGACCGGTAAGTTTTTTTCCGGGGAAGGTGCTCTGGGGTCCAAAAATATTCCGGTTATCGAGAGTGACTTCATTTTCGCCGGAATGGCGGAAGCCTTTGGATTTTTAGGGGCCTGTGCAATTATTGTTGCAATCTTTTTCATATCTTTCCACTGCTTCATGACCGCAAAGAAAGCACCGGATTATTTGGGAAGACTGTTGGCTTTGGGAATCGGTACTACCTATATTTTCCAGGCGTTTGTAAATATCGGTGTAGTGACGATGTTACTTCCGAACACCGGTATTCCGCTTCCGTTTGTAAGTTACGGACTCAGTTCGTTAATGTGTAATATGATAGGTATCGGAATAGTATTAAACATCGGTATTTCAAAAAAGAAAGAGAGAACTTCCATCGATCTTGATTTTGCAGATATACCAAGGAAGGGGGAACTATGAATATTGGGTTGATAGCACATGATGCAAAGAAGAAATTGATGCAAAATTTCTGCATTGCTTACAAGGGTATTTTAAGTAAGCATACGTTGTACGCGACAGGGACCACCGGTCGTTTGATTGAAGAAGCGGCAAACCTTTCGGTTCATAAGTATCTTGCCGGACCGCTGGGCGGTGAACAGCAGATGGGGTCCCAGATTGAGCATAACGAAATCGACCTCGTGATTTTCCTCAGAGATCCGTTGACACCGAAGTCTCATGAGCCGGATGTCAACAATGTTGTTATGTTATGTGATACACACAACATTCCGTTAGCAACCAATGTGGCAACGGCAGAAAGTTTGATATTAAGCTTAGACCGTGGTGACCTCGATTGGAGAAATCTTTACAAAAGTTAAGTAGAAAAGGATGTGAGCAAATGATACAAATGAAACGTAAGCAAATTGCGCTGTTGCTATTATTTGCTCTTTTTTGCATGGGCTGCGGTAAGACAGAGGCAAAGGAGGAGGTAGTCCCTCTCGGTTATACCGGCTCGAATTCCTATGAGTACTATGACGTAGGGAATGACCGAAACGCGGATTTTTTGACCGGACGTGGGGCAGAGGTGAGTATTCCGGTTGGAACCGCCGATGATGCGGTTGCTGCGAGGGAGGACTATGTGTATGCGTTATACCGTCAGTCCGACCGTAAGGTGCTTTGTGAGCATGGGGTTACGGAACAGATTTATCCGGCCAGCACAACCAAGCTGTTAACCGCATTGATTGCGCTAAAGTATTGTAATATCAGTGAAACGGTTACCATTAGCTATAATGCGTCTCATATCGGGATTCCGGGAGCGATGCTGTGTGGATTTAACGAGGGCGACACCATTATGCTGGGAGATTTGCTTACGGCACTTCTTGTGTACAGCGGCAACGATGCTGGAATTGCCATTGCGGAGCATGTGGCCGGTTCCGAAGAAGCCTTTGCGGAGCTGATGAATGAAGAAGCAAGAAAGCTCGGCGCGGTGGATACCCATTTTGTGAATGCCCACGGATTACATAAGAAGGATCATTATACTACGGCCTACGACATTTATTTGATAATGAACGAATTGATTCATTATAATTCGTTTTTATCTATTGTGTCCATGCCGTCCTGTGAGATTCATTATACGGACAAGTTAGGAAACCCGAAGGTTAAGACCTTTACCAGCAGTAATCTATATTTCGAAGGACTGTTTAAGGCACCGGAGGGAATCGAAATTGTCGGCGGAAAGACCGGAACCACCAGCTCTGCCGGATGTTGTTTGATTCTGTATTTTAAGGATGAACAGGGTGTGTCTTATATTGCGGAGGTGTTCCATGCTCCGACCTATGAGGCACTATATAAGAAAATGACGGAGCTGATGAAACAGGCGGCTTCCTATGAATAAGAAAAAATAAGCCCGGCACAATGTGATGTTGCGCCGGGGCTTTTGATGATATTGTAGGCAGAAGGGGGATTTAAGATGGCAAAGGATCGGAACATCATTAAGTTTCGTACAAGAAAAGAAGTGAATATCGGATTAGTTGTAGCCTTCGGTGTACTTATTTTGCTTGTGATTAATATTTATCGCTATTTTACCACACCCCATTTGGCACTTTACGAGGTACAGGCCGGCAGTTCCGGAAGCGAAGTTTCGGCAGTGGCCATGATTCTGCGCCCGGAGAACGTTTATCGGACCGAGCATGCGGGGTATTTGAACTATTATTACAGAGAAGGAGCAAGAGTTACCAAAAATGCCAAGATTTATTCCGTAAACGATTCCTCGGAATTACAGGACATTTTGAATTTCAATGAGGAGAATTCCGCGTTGAACACAAATGATTTGAGCCGCCTGAAGGGAAGCGTCAGAAGCTTTTGCTCGGATTATTCCGACGCTGCATTTGCGGAATGCTATGATTTACGGGAGGAGTTCCTTTCGGATTATTTACGTTACCGTGATGTGTCGATGTTGGATACACTGGCAAATCAAAATGCGGATTTGAATTCTTTTCTTACCGTCAATTCCGAAAAGAGCGGTGTGGTTTCTTATTTTTCCGATCTTTATGATGGGTATACGAAGGAAATGATTACCGGGGAAGAGTTTCTGGCCGAGAAACGAACTGTGCCGGAATACTGTAAGCAGACCGGCATTTCTGCGATTGACAGCTTTGCCTATAAGTTGATTCCGGAGGAGTCATGGCAGCTTGTGATTCAGATACCGGACGATTGTATGACGCAGATTAAAAAAGCGGGTACTACCGTCACTTTCCGTATTATGGGAGATACGGTGTTGTACGAAAAGCCGTACGAGGAATTATATGCCGGCGGAGGCTCTTATCTTGCGGTAGAAATGGACCGCTACGGAGCAGATTATCTCAGTGAGCGCTTTCTTGATGTGACCTTGTATCTGGATGCCAGAGAAGGCCTTAAAATACCGGAAACGTCCATTTTGACGAAAGATATTTATCAGATACCGGAGCGTTTTGTAATGAAAGGCGGCGGTGAAGAGGACACACTCGGTGTCAGTCTGGAACGATATGATTCCGAATCGGGAGAAGTAAAGCCGGATTTCTTTGAAATCAATCCGCTGTTTTATGAGAACGGATATTATTATGTGGCGGAAGAGGATATGGATTCCGGACAGTATATTAATTCCGCGAGGCTTACCGGGGAGCCGGAACGTGCTATGTTATATTCCTTTATCACCGGCATGGAGGGCGTTTACAATATGAATAAGGGCTATGCTGTGTTCCGTCGAATTGAGCGTATTACGGATGTGGAGGATTATGTGCTGGTGCGTGCGGATCAGGCCGGAGGTTTGTCGGTATATGACCATATTGTACTGGATGTTTCCGCGGTAACAAAGGATATTATTTTGATTGAAGGAGAGTCTTAGGATGCAGGAGATAACAACGGTTCAGTCTGCCGTGGCAGATGTGTCCTCAAAAATTGCGGCAGCCTGTAAGCGTGTGGGAAGAGACCCGCAGGAGGTTACCTTAATTGCGGTCAGCAAAACCATGCCGGTAGAGGCAATTCGTGAAGCAATGGCTTGCGGAACGGTGGATTTCGGTGAAAACCGTCCGCAGGAGTTGCGAGATAAGCAGGCCGAGATAAAGGAGTCCCTTCGTTGGCATATGATCGGTGCCTTGCAGACAAATAAGTTAAAATATGTCATCGGAAAAACCACATTGATTCATTCCGTGGATTCCGTTCATTTGGCGGAAGCCATTGAAGAAATGTCTGCGAAGAAGGAGCTTGTGACGGAGGTTTTGTTGGAAATCAACATTGCCGGAGAAGACACAAAGCACGGAATCGCACCGGAAGATTTGGAGTGCCTGGTACGGGAGGTGGCGCAGTTTTCGCACATCAAAATTCGCGGCTTAATGACGGTTGCACCTTACACGGAAGATGCGGAAGAAAATCGGGTTTATTTTAGAAAAATGAAGCAATTAATGGTTGACATCAATTCCAAAAACATTGATAATGTATATATGGACGTGTTGTCTATGGGGATGACCGGTGATTATGAAATTGCCGTAGAAGAAGGCGCTACCTTAGTACGTGTCGGCACCGGTATTTTCGGTCATCGTGTATATTTGCCAAAGGAATAAAGGAGATATTAGTATGGGTAACTTTTTAGAACGTATTCTGAACAAGATGAATGTAACGGATGAGGACGATTTTGACGACTTCGATGATTTTGATTCGGAGCTTCCTTCCAGAAAAGAGAGAAAAAAGGCAGAGAGTCCGGTTCGGGAAGCGGCTGTTGAAGAGACCCCGTCCTTCCGTAAAGAGCCTTCCCGCGTAGCGCCTGTGGCTGCTACAAAGACTGTAAAGCCGCAGAAGTCCTATGAAGAAGATAAGTTTGAGTATGACTATTCCGAAAGCAAAAAGGAGCGC
>JAZUBD010000128.1:0-2473 GCA_045638305.1 Lachnospiraceae bacterium | reverse complement strand
CCTTTATATGAAACTCCACCTCCTGTCCCTTTCTGGCACACCACAGTTCCACGGTACCTTCCTTATCCCCATACCCGTGAATAATCGCATTGGTCACCGCCTCCGACACCGCTGTTTTGGTATCCGCCAATTCCTCTAAGGTAGGATTTAACGGCGTCAAAAAAGCCGCCACCGTCATTCGCGCCAATGCTTCGTTACAGGACTTTGCCTGAAACATAAGTCTCATCTCATTATCAAAAGTCTCCACTCTCCTGCCTCCTTATTTCACTTTAATTACTGCCCGTAAGACATTCTTCCGACGGGCGGGTAAATGCTTCTTCTGCCGTTTCGTATCGCTCTACGATTTTATAAAGCCCCGAAATTTTCAAAATTCGGTCCACATTGCCGCCGACGCCCATGACGCCTACGCGGCCCCCCTGAAAAATCACCTGCCGATAGCGTCCCATAATAACACCGATTCCGGAACTGTCCATAAAATCCACTCCCGTAAAATCAAACAAAATATGCTTGGCACAGCTTCTGGTCAAAAGTGCATCCGCACTTTCCCGTACCGTTACCGCCGTATGGTGATCCAAATCCGCTTTCAGACGAATCACCAATACATCTTTTTGCAGTTCATATTCCGCAGCCTGCATAGTTCCTCCTTTCTTGAAAACCACACGTGCAGACGGTGCTTCGCACTTTGTCTACACGCAGAAAGAGGACATGCGCTCGTCATGTCCTCTTTCGTAATATTATTTCGTATTCAATTTATTCCAGTCCGTCCATACACTGATGTGCCATTTCCGCACGCTCACTGTTCGGATACTGTCTTACCAAAGTCTGAAAATACGCTCTGGCATTTTCCTCATCTCCGCTACGCTGATAGGAACGGGCCAAAAAGTACATCGTATCCGCATCGGTACCGCCCATCTGGTAAACCGCCAACAGGTACGGAATCGCCTCTGCGTATTTTTTGTCGTTGTATAAATCATGTCCGTAATCGTAGCCGTATTCCTTTACCCGCTTCGCCACCTCATTAAAAACTTCAGTGTAGCGTTCACCGGTCTTCTTACGTAACATAGCTCCGTTTTCACTGGCACGAAGCTTCTCCCCGTAGGCAATCAAATCATCCAGTACACTGTTCGGCTTCTTGTCACTCTCTGCTTTCTTTACCTTTGCCTCCAGCTCCGGATACTCCATCAGCACCAGTACTGCCTGCTCGTAGCCTGCCACGTCAAACTCACCGGACATCGCAGCATCCACTTCTTCCTGCAAACGTTCCGCCTGCAACTTAGCATCCGCCAGCTTATCTGCCAAATCCTTCTTCTCGTTTTCCAATACGGACACCTGCGTCGTGTAGGATGCAATCTCCGCACCGTAATCACGCTCCCGTGCCGCATACTCCGCCTTCACATCGGAGCGCACTGTCGGCACTACCAGCCAGTACAACACCGCAATTCCGATTAAAATGCCGGCAAAAAAGGTAATAAACGCAATATAATTCGGCTTGTCCTCCCGATAGGTAATGCCGGAAGACGCCGGCTGATAGGAAACAGCCTCCTCCTTCCGCTCCGCCCGCACAGGCGCACCGTCCGGATTTAACACACGGTCAATTTCCGCCAGATAGGAAAGGGTCGTAGTATTTGCCACGTCCGTCTTCTGGGCACGCACAAGACAACGCTTTGCCTTCTCGTATTCTTCGTTCTTCATGTATAACAGCGCCAACAACTGCAGGGCACGTATGTAACCCGGATTGATACTGATGGCCTTACGAAGCTGCAGCATTGCCAGGTCATCACTTCCCTGCCTTGCATAGGCAAGGGCCTGATTATACTTCTTCACGGTCTGGTTGACCGCATCCAACTTTGCCGGATTGGACTGAACCTTATTGATAAAGTAGTCCGCCTGATTATTCTCCGGCACAAAATGTTTACTGATAATCCACTCGCTGAGAGCCAATACCGGCTCTCCCATTTCATAATACACCAAGCCAAGCAAATTTCTTGCCTCTATATTCCGCTTGTTGTTTTCCAGACTTTTTTTCAGCATAAGCACAGCACCGGACAAATCCCGTACCTGCGCTCTCACTAAGCCTTCATTGTAATAACGGTTGGAAAGTCGGTAAAGACGCATTGCAACAACCGTGTCTGCACCGCATTGATCGCAATACCGACGATTCCGCCCCATTTCAAAGCCGCATTTCGGACAATTCATGGCGTCTCCCTACCTTCTTTCTTTTTTCCCGGTCACTACCTGTTCCAATAAATCGGATAAATCCGTCAAATCATTGTTCATGATTGCTTCTTCTGCCTGGTCGATTTCCAGACTCGGCTGAAATTTCGCCAGTTCTTCCTCGTAATTTAACATCCCGTTTCCTCCTGCCTTGTACAAATTCCAAAACAGCCTGTTCACTGCAACAAAACACCTTTTTGTTTCTTTCATTCCAATTTCTATCATATCGGTTAATGCTTCAAAAATCAATAGTTTTCCA
>JAZUBD010000127.1:0-3519 GCA_045638305.1 Lachnospiraceae bacterium | reverse complement strand
CACCGTATCCGGAGTGAACCCCTACCGCTAAAAATACAGTGTCTGAAAGCTTTGCTGCTTCCTGTTCCACAACATCCAGCAGTTTCGTTCCGATTCCTTTTCTTTGGTATTTCTTCAACACGCCGAAATCAAAGATTTCCGGCCAACCTTTCCCTTTGAAAGGTCCTTCATGAGCGGTCAGGTACACATACACAGAGCCTGCAGGGTGTCCCTGATATACTGCTGTCAGAGCAATGCATTTTCCCTCGGCTTGGTCTTTCAGTCTCATCAGACAATCGCCGATTTCCGGGTGCCATCCTTGGGCAGTGTATTCCTCATAAAAGATTTGGTCATCCGCTTCTTCCATGTTGCGAATCACTAAATCCTCGTCTTTGTAGTAAATCATTTTATTCTTCCTCCTTTGATCTTGTATACTGTAGCATACGAAACGTATCCGTCTACTGCATCCAAAAATCTTCCATATTCTTCGAAATCTCTGCAACTTCCTCTGTCACGGTTTTCCCTGTATTATCATAGAGATGTCCCTGATTCTCCGGAAGACTATCAAGCTTCTTTTTTAAGAATAGTGATCTCTCAATCAGTTCCTCATCTCCTCGGGTTTGAAGACGTTTTGTGATGTACTCCTCCGATGCCGTGAGTACCACATAATACAGCTTTGCATCATGTTTTTTTGCAAGCTGTTGTAACAACGGCAATTCGTCTTCGACTACATAATCGATTATCACGTTCAAACCGCGTACCAATGCCTTTTCTGTCACATTTAAAATGCATTCCCAGTTGAATTTCAAAACCTGTGACCAGGCTAACGGATTGGAAGCCTGCTCTTCCTCGCAAAAGGCATCTTCTTCATACATTCCTACAAACCCGTGATGAAAGTCATCTCCATGAATCACATAAGTTCGCGGTCGTTTCTCTACTTTCACCAAATGCTCCGCATAGGCATCCGTGAGTGTTGTTTTCCCGCATCCGCAGGGGCCGGATATAAAATAAATATTGCTCATTTTTCCTACCTTTCCTTTTTACAAAATATCGGTATTGTTTTATCTCTTCAGGTATAGATTATATTCATACGCGTCGCCCTGATACTCTTCTTGTTTTCTAAGGAGAAGTTCATTAAATCCCAGTGCTTGATACATATGAATTGCTCTGGAATTATCATCTTCCACCCCAACCGTAAATTCGTAATATCCGTCTTCTTTTAATAGAGCCAGAACCGTTTTTAAGAGATAGGTTCCGTATCCTTTATTCTGAAAATCTTTACGAACCCGAAATGCAAACAGATATGCGCGTTTGCCTCGTATGGCATAATTTTCATCGTCGTTTTCATACATTACATGAAGTTCACCGATTAAAACATTGTTTTCATACAAGACAAAAATATCAATAATCTCATTTTGAATATCATGCGTACATTCGGATATCATTTGTTCCACATTGTTATATTCAAATAACTCTGTCAGACGATATAAATCATGTACGGCTAGTTTTTCTATCTTCATTGTAACTCTCCCAAAGATTTATTTTTCGCTAGTCTCAGCTAAAAGCCCCTCTATCCGTGCTAAGTAGAATTCCGAAAAGTTCACCTCCGATGCTTCAAACTCCCGTAATACCTCCACAAATTTGTCAATAAACAGAAACGCCCTTCTTTGGTATTTGTATTCTTTCTCAATATTAAATCCCGGGAACAGTGTCTGATTGCATTCCATAAATCGGATTTGAAAGGCTCTTACAAAGTACTCGTTAATAACCGCATAATCCGTATTATAAAAGTTCGGAATATCCTTATGCTTTGCGAAAAAGTCCGAATGCTTTTTTAATAAATCCACATGAGCTTCCACCACCGGATTCACAAAGCAATGGGCGTACTCGTGGGCAATTCCTTTTGCAAAAAAGTCAAAATTCCAATCAGGGGTTCCGTGCTCGTCATATTTCGGTTCGAAGCGGACAGTGTAAGCAACGTTCTTACCGTTCTCTTCCATGGAAAACCCGTAGTTCCCGGCAAGCGGGCAAACGATAAGGCGGAACTCATCCGGTTTTTGACGAAAGTAAGTATCAATAAAACCTACCCATGTATCAAAGTCACAGGAAGCAATATGATCCGATATCCACTTATAATAGTCGGTTTGACTTTCGAAAAAGGCATTAAATCCGGAAGCTTCTCTAAAATCCGTAACGGCGGTTCCCCAAGCATAAAGAGGATGTTCCGGGTTTGCGATAATATCTTTTAGGGATAAAATAGCCTGCAAAGACCGGATATGGATGAAGTTTTCGTTGCATATCAAATCCTTTGTAATTTGAACCGCCGGATGGGCTTTGTAAGGAGCAAACCACTTGGAAATGGCGGTAGTGTAGGTTTTGTTATTGATGCACTGGATGGTTCTATCCTGCTGTTCAGAGAGATATAACAGGACCTGTACCAGTTCGATGTCTTTATTGATTTCTGCTTTCATTTACTCCGCCTTCCTCCAATCCTCATATAGTCTCGCAATGACTTGTTCAATGGCCTCATGTCCTAATTCCACATCTTCCACAGTCTGTATCTTTGAGATGTTTCCGAAAAGTTCTGATACAGGAATTTTACTTGCATCGTACCGATACAAATGCTTTCCTTCTTCTGTGCCCACATAGGTAGCTCCGGAAAGAGTAGGAGCTTCTCCTTTTGCGGTCAGTTTTATTACCCGGTTGTCTCCGGTCATACGGATGAGCTGTTCGTAATCGCCGTCAAAGGCAAGCTGACCATCGTTTATCAGGAGAATACGGTTTGCCATTTCGGTTAAATCGTCCATATCATGAGACGTAACAAGAATGGTTACTTGTTTATCCCGGTTGATTTTTTTCAGAAACTCAATCATCTGCCGTTTGGCCAGGACGTCAAGGCCTAAGGTCGGCTCGTCAAGGAGCACCAGTTCCGGTTCGTGCAAAAGCATAAGAGCCAGATTTGCCCGCATACGTTGACCGAGGGAAAGTTCTCTGGCATAGCTGTTCCAAAGGTCGCCCAGAGAAAGAAGTTCCGTCAGTTCATCACGAACCCGGTGATAATCCGCATCTTTTATATCCCAGACTTCCTTTTTCCACTCAAAGGAGGCCCGGACCGGGTGGTCCCACCACAGCTCGCTGCGGTTACCGAACAGGATTCCGGTACGGCGCATCACCGGGATGCGGGATTTTGCTGGGTCCATACCGAAAATACGCACCGTTCCCTCCTGTGGGCAGAGCATACCGGATAAAAGCTTAAAGGTAGTGGATTTTCCGGCACCGTTTGGTCCTGCGTAAGCGGCAAATTCGCCCTTTTTCAGAGTGAAAGACACATCCTTTAGGGCGTAGATGCGATGCTTTTCCCGTTTGAATAAAGAGACCGGGCGGTTCTGGTCGAAATATTTGGTGACACCGTCGATATTAACAACGGTGTCCCATTTCTTTGTATCGGTTACAACTGTATTTTGCATAGTGTGAAAGTCCTTTCTTAAAGCAAATCAGGGCGGCGGTGAGAAACAGGCATGCCACGACAAACGGAAAGGC
>JAZUBD010000126.1:0-2360 GCA_045638305.1 Lachnospiraceae bacterium | reverse complement strand
TTAAGAAGCTCGGTTCCTCCTGTGACTGGGACAGAGAGCGCTTCACCATGGACGAGGGCTGCAACAAAGCCGTTGAGGAAGTATTCGTAAAGCTTTATGAGAAGAAGATGATTTACAAGGGCTCCCGTATCGTAAACTGGTGTCCGATTTGTAAGACCTCCATCTCTGATGCCGAGGTAGAATATGAGGAGCAGGCAGGCCATTTCTGGCACATTAAGTATCCGGTAGTAGGTACCGACGAATTCCTTGAGTTTGCGACCACCCGTCCGGAGACCATGCTGGGTGATACCGCTGTGGCAGTTAACCCGAATGATGAGCGTTATACTCATTTGGTAGGCAAAACCGTAATGCTTCCGTTTGTAGATCGCGAGATTCCGATTATTGCGGATGACTATGTAGAGATGGATTTCGGTACCGGTGTGGTTAAGATTACCCCGGCTCATGACCCGAACGACTTCGAGGTAGGAAAGCGTCACAACTTACCGGAAATCAACATTATGAACGACGACGCAACGATTAATGCGGCAGGCGGTAAGTTTGCAGGCATGGACCGTTACGAAGCAAGAAAGCAGATTGTAAAAGAGTTAGACGAGATGGGACTTTTGGTTCGCATCGAGGACTACTCTCATAATGTAGGTACTCACGATCGTTGTAAGACCACCGTTGAGCCGCTTATTAAGCAGCAGTGGTTCGTAAAGATGGATGAGCTCATTAAGCCGGCAGTTGAGGCGGTTAAGAATAAGGAAATCACCCTTGTTCCGGAGCGTATGGAAAAGACCTACTTTAACTGGACCGACAATATCCGCGACTGGTGTATTTCCAGACAGTTATGGTGGGGACATCGTATCCCGGCTTACTACTGTGACAAGTGCGGTGAGATTATCGTGGCAAAGACCACGGATGCACCGAGCGTTTGTCCGAAGTGGGGACATGATCACTTAGAGCAGGACCCGGATACCTTAGATACCTGGTTCTCCTCTGCATTATGGCCGTTCTCTACTTTGGGTTGGCCGGAAATGACCGAGGACTTAAAGTACTTCTATCCGACGGATGTGCTTGTTACCGGTTACGACATTATCTTCTTCTGGGTAATCCGTATGATTTTCTCCGGATACGAGCAGATGAAGGAGAAGCCGTTTAAGACAGTATTGTTCCACGGTCTCGTACGTGACTCCCAGGGACGTAAGATGAGTAAGTCCTTAGGAAACGGTATCGATCCGCTTGAGATTATCGACCAGTACGGTGCGGATGCACTTCGTTTCACGTTAATTACCGGTAATGCACCGGGTAATGATATGCGTTTCTATATGGAGCGTGTTGAGGCAAGCAGAAACTTTGCTAACAAGGTATGGAACGCAAGCCGTTTCATTATGATGAATATGCAGCAGATGGAGGCAGCCGGAAACGGTGCTGCGGCTAAGGCAGATACCCCGGATATGGCAAGTCTTGCGGATGCGGATAAGTGGATTCTTTCCAAGGCAAACACTCTTTGCAAGGAAGTAACCGAGAATCTTGATAAGTTCGAGATGGGTATTGCGGCACAGAAGATTTACGACTTCATTTGGGAAGAGTTCTGTGACTGGTACATCGAGATGGTAAAGCCGCGTCTCTACGGAAACGACGAGAGCAGCAAGGCAGCGGCTATCTGGACCTTGCGTCATGTACTTACCGATGCGTTAAAGCTCCTTCATCCGTACATGCCGTTTGTAACGGAAGAAATCTTCTGCACCTTAAAGGAAATGGAAGAGAATACCGCAGACGAATCTATCATGATTTCCGCTTGGCCGGAGTACACCGATGCATTTGCATTTGCGGCGGAGGAAGAAGCGGTAGAGCTCATTAAGGAAGCGGTAAAGGGTATCCGTAACCTGCGTAGCGAAATGAATGTTCCGCCGAGCAGAAAGGCACAGGTATTCGTTGTATCCGAGCAGGAGAACGTTCGCGCTATTTTCGAGAACAGTAAGGTATTCTTTGCATCCTTAGGCGGCGCAAGTGAAGTACAGATTCAGGAGACCAAGGACGGTATCGATGACGATGCGGTATCTGCGGTAATCCCGAATGCCACCATCTATATTCCGTTTGCGGATTTGGTGGATATCGAGAAGGAAATCGAGCGTCTCACCAAGGAGAAGGCACGTCTTGAGGGTGAGCTGAAGCGTGTTAACGGTATGCTTTCCAATCCGAACTTTGTCAATAAGGCTCCGGAAGCAAAGCTTGCGGAGGAGCGTGCAAAGCTTGACAAGTACACCGCAATGATGGCGCAGGTGGAAGAGCGTCTGGCACATTTTAGCAAATAAGGCCGACGGGAAACTGTGATTGTGCCGAACCATAGCAAAAAATAAGAGATAAGGGCGATGTTA
>JAZUBD010000125.1:0-1661 GCA_045638305.1 Lachnospiraceae bacterium | reverse complement strand
TTTTTATTCTGAAGCAATTCCTTGGTAAAAGGAGTTGCTTTTCTGATGTCACAACCGATCATAAGCGGAGAGCCCATCATGGCCCAAAGCGCGAAATGGGTCTTGTACTGGATGTCGGTGCAACCGCCGAGGCCGTGACCGATCCAGTCGTTGTTGCTGCCGCCGTACATGCCGACTACGAGCATATCCATGTCGTTGTGGCAGAAGGAGCCGGTAAAGGCCTTTTTATCCATCTGGGAAAGAGCCAGACGCTTGATGGATTCCCAGTTGTCCTGAATGTCGCCGGTGGAACGGTAGGAGTGGGCACCGGATTCACGAATCCAGTCGTAGACGTTGTCTTCACCCCAGTTGCAGGCGGAGAATAAAATGTCCCGGCCGCAATTCTTTAAGGCAAGGCTCATACGCTTGTACAAAAGCTCGCCGGAAACGTTGCGCGGCTTGAAGCAGTAGTCGTACTTTAAATAATCCACGCCCCATTCCGCAAACTGCTTTGCGTCCTCGAATTCGTGCTCAAAGCTGCCCGGATGTCCGCCGCAGGTGTGCGTACCGGCACAGGAGTACATACCGAACTTTAAGCCCTTAGCATGGATATAATCCGCTACAGCCTTCATACCGTTCGGAAACTTATTAGGGTCCGGAACCAGACGGCCGTTTTCATCGCGTTCCTTCAAGCTCCAGCAGTCATCAATGACGATGTATTCGTAACCGGCATCCTTGTATCCGTCGGATACGAACAAATCCGCTACATCCTTAATCAGGGATTCGTTAATATCCCAGGTGAACGTGTTCCAGGAATTCCAGCCCAGTGCCGGAAGACATCCGAGGGTGGTTGTCGGGAAATTTGCCATAGTAATACCTCCTATTGTAAATGTTGTTTTAGTGAAATAAAGATAAGTTGCTTTGATTCTATATTAAGTTAAGCATAGTTCATAGAAAAGAACAATGGAAGGATGTTGTGCATACATGGAAAAATGTTGTATGTCTTGAAAAGAAGGACAAGCCATGGTATGATGGAAGAAATACGACAGAAACGGAGAATAGATTATGTTAGCATTTGAAAACGATTATTCCGAGGGAGCACATCCGCGGATTTTGCAAAGATTACTGGAAACCAATTTGGAGCAGGCCTCCGGCTATGGGGAGGACCCGTACTGTGCGGCTGCAATCGGGAAGATAAAGAAGGCATGTGAGTGCCCGCAAGCACAGATTCGCTTTTTGGTAGGCGGGACCCAGACCAATCAGACGGTCATAGATTCTATGTTGCAGTCTTACGAGGGCGTGATTGCAGCGGATACGGGGCATGTGAGCTTGCATGAGGCAGGTGCCATTGAGTTTACCGGACATAAGGTGTTGGCATTGCCGCAGAAGGACGGCAAGCTTTCCGCAAAGACCGTGAAGGATTATCTGGTAAAGTTTTACGGAGACGACAGCAGAGACCATATGGTATTTCCGGGAATGGTGTATATTTCCCATCCGACGGAGTACGGTACCCTGTATACGAAGACGGAGCTGACTGAACTTTCCGAGGTTTGTAAGGAGTATAACCTTCCGCTTTATCTGGACGGAGCGCGTCTGGGCTACGGTCTGGTGAGTCCGGGAACCGATGTGACCTTACCGGATATTGCTCGCCTTTGTGATGTGTTTTATATCGGCGGTACCAA
>JAZUBD010000124.1:0-1793 GCA_045638305.1 Lachnospiraceae bacterium | reverse complement strand
CTCCGACTTGTCCGCTACTTCCTTCTGTACCATAACGGTGATGGATGCAAGCGGCACGCCTGCTTCGAACAATCCCATAATAATCGGCGTCGTAATATAGTACGGCAGATTTGCCACCACCTTAATGGGACGCCCGCCGTTTTCTTCCTCCGCCAGCTTCTTTAAATCCAGCTTCAGTACATCGGAATTGATGACCTTTACGTTATCATAGGCCGCAAGGGTATCCTCTGTCAAAATCGGTATCAGATTCTTGTCGATTTCCACCGCAATGACCTTCCCCGCATTCTCACAAAGATACTGGGTCATAGTACCGATGCCCGGGCCGATTTCCAGCACACAATCATCCTTTGTGATGTCTGCGGCACGAATAATCTTCTCCAACACATGAGTATCGATTAAGAAGTTCTGGCCGAACTTCTTTTGGAAATTGAACCCGTATTTATTTAAAATCGCTATGGTTTCTTTTGGATTTCCTAAGGTTGCCATCTGTGTCCTCCTTAAAGCCGGTACAACGCTCTCGCATTCTCTTCCGTCAAACGTTCTACTTCCTCCGCAGTCATGCCTCGCAGAGCCGCAATTTCCTCTATCACAAGCGTAAGAAACGTGGAATCGTTCCGTTTCCCCCGATGCGGCACCGGTGCCAGATACGGACAATCCGTCTCAATCACCAGCTTATCAAGAGGCATGGTTTCCACCACTTCCTTCAGCTTCTTTCCGTTTTTAAACGTCACTACACCGCCCACACCGATATAAAATCCCATGTCGGTATATTCCTTGGCAATTTCCGCCGAGCCGGAAAAGCAGTGAATAACTCCCCGGAGCTTTCCGCCGGACTGTTGATAAGCAGCCCGCATAATCTCCAAGGTCTCCTGCGTCGCCTCTCTGGAATGAATGACCACCGGCAAATCCTTTTCCACCGCCAGGTCAAGCTGACGTAAAAACCACTGTCGCTGCACCTCGTGAGGTGACGCATCCCAATAATAATCCAGTCCGATTTCTCCGATGGCAACAATCTTCTCTTCATCCGCCAATCTCGAAATCTCCTGAAACATCTCCTCCGTCAGCTCTCCCGCATGGTCCGGGTGAATCCCCGCTGCACCGTACACAAAAGGATACTTTGCTGTCAGCGACCGAATTCTCTTTAAAGAATCCGGACTTGCACAAATATTCACTACCGTACCCACTCCTTTTTCATTCAAAGAAGAAAGCACCGCATCTCTGTCCTCGTCAAACGCCTCATCATCATAATGGGCATGGGTATCAAAAATCATAACAAACCTTTCTTTATTGCCTGTCAAAGCAACCTGCTGAAACACATCAAAAATTACCACTCAACGCTTCTTTTGTAATCGCAAAAAACTCCCGCACATAATACTGTATAGTCACCGCAAAAAACTCCGTGGCACCAAGTCCCGATACCTCGGTATAACCGAGATTCTTCGCCAGCTTTACCGCCCGGAATACGTGAAAATCATTGGTCACCAGAACAACTTTTTCAGGCACATTATAAATCAACGGTTCTGCATTTCCGCAGAAAAAAAAGGGTGCCTGTACTCCTGATTTTTCCCATTCATATCGCTGAATTTCCCTTGCGGAAAACCTTAAATTCTCCGCCGTACTGGTAGACGTATCCTCCATCAGAATCCGTTCCTCCGGAATACCGAGACGAATGAGGCCTCTGCGGATTGCTTCCGCCTCGCTGATGTTTTCACCGCTGCCCTTTCCGCCGGATGCCACAGCAATCGCCTGCGGATGCTCCTTTAAATACTCCGCCGCCGCGCGGATTCTGGCAG
>JAZUBD010000123.1:0-2298 GCA_045638305.1 Lachnospiraceae bacterium | reverse complement strand
CCGCTTACAGTAAAGAATTTCAAGACCATGACGGTTACCCTCGGTTCTGCATCCGGTGCAGTGGCATACAAGCTTTATGACGATGCAGGCAATATGCTGGCTGTATGGTATGGTCAGACCGCAACCGCAGAGTTTGCACTTACGGATAGCATGGGTGTAGACGGTTCCGGTGCACCGATTGACCAGAACGCAAAGATTGCTGTAGTAGGTATTATGGCAAACGACGGAGCTTGTACCGTAGAAGTAAAGGGTATCAGCTTTAAATAATAACAGAAGTAATGCTTCGAAAGAATGAGAGTACCAAATAAGTTCTTTTGAAGCTGGAAAGGAGAACCATGAAGAAATTAGGTTTACGTGCGGTAGCAGGTGGCCTGGCATTGTTACTGACCGCTTCTGTGTTTGCCCCGGCAACTCCGGCAAATGCAGCAGATGTGTTGTTAATTGCACAGGCTCCGAAGACTTTGGTCATTACCGCAGATATGGTCGATGATGATGGCGAAATCGTTATTTCCAATGAGAAATGGGACCGCATTGTCATTGAGAAAGAAGCAGCCGCAAAAGACATCTACTTTGATGGAGTAGAGGTTGGCGAGTTGGTTGTAGAGAGCGGAAACAGCGCAAGGGTTCAGCTTTGGGATGTGGATGCAGAGCAGGTTACGGTAAAAGAGCCGGAGCTTGACGCTCTTACGTTGAAGGATTTGGCTACCTTGTTGGCAGACAAGGAGACTCGTGCCGAGACCATCGACATGTATTTGGCAGTTCGTGCTAAGAATGAAAGCGCAAAGAAGACTGCTCCGACTATTGTTACCATGGAAGACGCAAAGGTTGACAAGATGGTTGCCCGTGCAAATGCAGCTTTCGACCTTGCGGCAGGTGAGGTAGGAGTTGTTGCTTTAGAAGCTAGCAGTGAAGTAGCTACTGCAAGAGTAACTCTTAAGAACTATAAAGGTGATGTTGCTTTTACCGGTACCGAAGGCAAGAGTAACATGATTCTTAACAATGTGAATTCTACTATCGAGAGTTTGAAGGTAGAAGAATCTGCAGCAAATAATATTTTAACCGTTAATTCCAAGGGTTCTGTAATCGAGAAGGCAGAGATTGGCGGTAACGCTAAGGTTTCCCTGAATATCCCGATGAAGTCCTTAGAGGTTACGGAAGAGGCAACCGCAGCAAATGTTCGTGTCCTGAATAAGGTTGACGAAATGGCAGTTGCAGCAGACAGCGCAAAGGTTGAAGTAACCGCAAGCGGTATTGTTAAAGAAGCAGAGGTTACCGGTAATAAGGTAAATATCGGCGGTAAGGGTTGCTTGACTAACGTAGAGATTACCGGTAGCGATGCTTACGTATCCACCGAAGGAACCAAGGTGGAAGGTGAGAATACTTATGTGAAGCCGGTATATGTTGAGATGCCGTACGATTCCTGGTCCGAGGATTTCTCGGATGCATCCTTAAATGCAGGTGTGCCGACCGACGGTTCCAGTTTGAACTGGGCAAAGTACAGCTACGATGCAGAGAACGGTTACGGTGTGATAACAACCGATGCAGGCTGGCAGGGCCTGGCAATCTCTCTTGATAACCGTGACAACGGTTCCCCGGCTTACTATGTAGCTTCTGTAAGAGTAAAGAAGTTAGGCGGTATTGCTAAGGGCGTTCGTGTGACCGAAAACGGCGCATGGCCGGAGTTAGGTAACAGAGTAGATATCGGTGAGGAATGGGTAACCGTTACTACCGATAAGATTTCTGTACCGGCAGGCAGTAGCAGAGTTATCATGATTGCACCGAATGACGGTTCTGCAGGTGTGACTCTTGAGATGGCTGTAGATGATATAGTAGTAAAGAGATACACCGATTGGACCGAGCCGCCGGCAAGACCGAAGCCGACGGAAGATAAGGTATTTACCTTTGATAAGATGAGCTATAGTGCAGGATACGGTAACTCTTATACGATTACCGCAGACGGTGCATTAGATATCAGCTACACCGGTCAGAATCAGGAAGCACAGTTTGAGTTCCCGGAGGAAATGTTCACTGATGATTATAACAAGATTGCAATTGACTTTGGTAGTCTTGCAGACGGTTATAAGCTTTGCTTCAAGATTTTTGCAGGTGGTACTACCATTAAGACGGTATACGACCAGACCGGAGACTGTGTTATCGACTTGTCCGATTGTGCAGGTTACGGTGTAACCAAGATCGGTATCATGCAGAACAGTGCAGGTACGGAATGTAAGGCTGTATTGAACAGCATTAAGTTTATTGTTGCAGAGGAAGGCTCCACCGGCGGAAATGAAGGTGGTT
>JAZUBD010000122.1:0-7227 GCA_045638305.1 Lachnospiraceae bacterium | reverse complement strand
CACTTATATCCGCACCCTTATCGGGACTTAGTCATCAACTACGGTGATACCCATGCTTCTTGCAGTACCGGAAATCATGCTGATAGCAGACTCGATATTTGCTGCATTTAAGTCAGGCATCTTAAGCTCTGCAATCTTCTGAACTTCGCTTCTCTTAATGGTAGCAACCTTGGTCTTGTTCGGGGTTGCGGATGCGCTCTTCAAATTGCAAGCCTTCTTTAACAGAACCGGAGCCGGCGGAGTCTTCGTAATGAAGCTGAAGCTCTTATCCGCATATACGGTAATAACTACCGGGATGATCATGTCGCCCTGATCTGCGGTTCTTGCGTTGAATTCCTTCGTAAACTGTACGATATTTACACCGTGCTGACCGAGAGCCGGTCCAACCGGCGGTGCCGGAGTTGCCTTGCCGGCAGGAATCTGTAACTTAATGTAACCAGTAACTTTTTTTGCCATTGTTGTATACCTCCTAAAATGTGGTGTTATCGGGGTTAGGCATCCCTCTTACGAAATCCGTGATTTCCGGAGCGCCCTTCAGCCTTCGGCTTTTGGCTGATTCCTCCCACTGCGCGGACTATTTCCGCATTGTACTTTTGTACTTACTTGTCGACTCTTACGTCTTCAAACCCAATCTCAACAGGTGTTTCACGACCGAACATGTCGATACTGATGGTGAGACTCTTCTTCTCGTGATTAATTACACGTACAACACCCTCCGTATTTTCCCATACGCCGGATACAACCTGTACCGTGTCACCAACCTCGAATTCATAAACAACCTCTTGCTCACGTTTCAGTCCCATGTTATACATTTCTTCCTCCGTGAGCGGTACCGGCTTGCTTCCCGGACCTACAAAGCCCGTTACGCCTCTGGTATTACGCACCACGTACCATGTGTCATCGTTCATAATCATGTTGAGTAACACATAACCCGGGAACATTTTTCTCTGTACCGTCTTCTCTTTGCCGTTCTTCACTTCCACTACATCCTCAAGCGGAACGGATACTTCGAGAATCTGGTCCTGAAGCTTTCTGTTTTCGATTGTTTTTTCGATGTTTGCTTTTACCTTATTCTCATAACCGGAATAAGTATGCACAACATACCATCTTGCCTCTGCCATATCATCACCTTGTCCTTAATTAGAGAATTAAGTCTACGCCACTGTTCACTGCCATGTCTACCAAAGCAATTACAAAGCCGAGAACCACGGTAATGACGATAACAGCTGCCGACTCTTTTACAAGGGTATCCTTGTCAGGCCAGGTAATCTTCTTGAACTCAGACTTCAGGCCCTTAAACCAGCTCTTCTTAGGAGCCTTTTCCTGTGTAGTGTTTGCAGTAGTTTCTCCCATGTTTCACTTTCCTTCCTGTCTGTCTCGCATCCATCGACACGAACAAACTGCGCTTTGACCGAATTACTTGGTTTCCTTATGCAGCGTGTGACTCTTACAGAACTTGCAGTACTTCTTGGTTTCCATTCTGTCAGGATGATTTTTCTTTTCCTTCATGGTGTTGTAATTACGCTGTTTGCACTCAGTGCACGCTAATGTAATTTTTACTCGCACGACAATCCACCTCCGTAAATTTTTTTAGCTCTAATGGCTAAGTCTGTTTTTAGGCATAAAAAAAAGACCGCTTCCATAGCCAGTCTAATATAGCATAGAAGAAAGCAGTCTGTCAAGCGTTTTCTGTAATTTTTTTGTATCGGACGCGAAAGTGGAGCAAGGACGTTATGAATGGAAGAGTCCCATCACTTTTGCTGTCCGATATATACTTTTCCAATTACTATTTCTACACTGCTTCCCATCTTTTAAATTCTGCCGGGCAGGAATTTGCTTTTACCGCCGCCCTGGATTCCACAAAACAGCCACATTGCCCGCACATAGCTTCTACCAGATACTCACACTTCTTACAGGCAGTAATGCGCACCTCATACACTTCCTTCGAACAACGCAATTCCGGGTCCATCTCTTCGATACGCTCTAACATCGCCCGGTAGGTCTCTTCCGTAATCCCCTGTCGCTTCATTTCCGCAACAAAGCACTTTCTGCAAAACTTCGGCGGATTATTGTTTGGCTGTTGCATCCTATACTTCGCCTCCGGTGGTCTCGCCCTTTAACTGTGCCGGCGTTAACATCTCTCCGTTCCGTACAATCCCGCGGATATTTTTCTCCGCCTGAATTCGCGGCAGCATCACCTGATGCCCGCAACCCGTACACTTCATACGAAAATCCATGCCGACACGTAACAGTTCCCACTCCTTGCTTCCGCAGGGATGCGGTTTCTTCATTTTAATAATATCTCCAACCAAAAGGTTCATAACTGCTCTCCTTCCTTATTGCGGTGCATGGGACTCTTCAAAAATGTCCGTTGCCTCCGCCGCAAAGCGTTCTAATTCCGCCTTGTTCCGTTCAAACTTACAATTCTGTGCATAGGATAAAACTTCATTATAATAGTACTCTTTTTTCTCCGGGCTACCGTCCAATCCCTTTTTTTCCGCCCGATGCCACAGTTTCAAATTCTCCAGCGCCACTGCCGCTTCGGCGATTTCCAGATACACCTGAAAATATTCGGTATCCAGTCCGTATCTGCATAATCTTTCGTACAAACGCCCGTAGTCTTTCTCCAGATATTCTCTTTCGCAAAAATTAGCCATACCGGCACCATCCAACTTACGCTCCGGATCATGCTTTACCAACTCCCAGACCAAGACTCCCAAAAGAACTACGCAGGAAACCAGCCCCGCAAGTAAAAGCAACTTCATTGTAATACAGAGCTTCGGATTTTTATCAAACAATCTACTTCTACTCATTCCAAGCCCTCCTTTCTCTCAGCGTATCCGCCAATTCGTGGTTGTCCACCTCCGGGTAACGGGAGGATATTGTAAAAGGTTCCCATTCTTCTTCCGTAATACCGAAGGTCCCGTAGAGAAATGCATAAACCTCTTCCCGGTAATTTGCAATCATTTCCTCATTTTCCGGATCCGGCTCCGCATAGATGCCGATCTGCGGACCGCATACATCCGACGCATGTCCCAGCAACAGCTCCAAACAATAATTGTCTTCCGCTGCCTTTTCCTCCTCGGACAAACTCATAAACTGTAGCTTTTCCGCCTGAAAATACGCATACTCCCGTGCCAGAATCGCTGCCTGGGAATACTTATACTGCTCTTCACACAGAAGGTCCTTCCCCGACATATAATTGTACAATCCCAAATAATCCTCCGCCGCATAATAGCTTTCTAGCTTATGATTTATTACCGGATTTCCGCCTTTTTTATAAATCTCGTGACCGCTTCCCCACGCCAGGAAAACAACAACAAAACCGGCCGCACATAATCCGATCAGTAAAAAACATATTACAATCAAACGGTTCAACAAGCGGTTAACCACATAGGGCGTAACCCGCTCTTTATAGTCTGCCTGCGCTTTCTCGTATTCCTTTTCCGCCTCGCTCTTTTCCGCAAACCAAAGCTTTCCCAAAAGATTGGCGCGACCACAATACGGACAAATCAGTTCCTTCGTCTTATAATTACCGGCACAGCTTTTACATTTCATAGCGCTCCTCCTATCGTGCCAAAAGTTTCTCGGCCAGCTCCGTCAACTCCGGAAGTTCCTCCGTCACCTCAGAAAAATCTCCGAAGTACTCCGCAATCTCCTCCTCCGTAATTCCGGTTGCCTCTTTCATCATACGGTAAATTTCATTACGGACATACAACATTCCTTGCGATTCTCCGTAACGAAACCCTGCCTCTTCCGCCTGCCAAATCTCATAAAGCAAATCCTGACTCCTGCTAAGCTCACCGGCCAATTCCTCCGCATCCAGATATTCGGTATCAATATATTCCTTCACATATTCGTAACTATTTTCCTGACTGTCCAGCCAATGATATACGCGCCATACATTTCTGTACTTTTTAAATTGCTCCCCGTAAGTATCCTCCAGCTCATCCAAGCAAACACTCATCCCTTCATAATCCCCGGCCGCATAAAAGGCTTCCAGCTTCGCCAGCTTCTTTTCCATCTTTGCCACCGACCGGTCACCGAATATCCGTGAAAGCACAAACACCGCCAAAAGCAACACAAGAAAGCCCGCCGTCGCAAAAAACGCAATCCGGCTGACCTTATGATTTACCTTCTTCGAAATACGTTCCGGACGAGTCTTTAATTCCTCCGCCTGATCCAAAATGAAATTGACCTCGTCTCTGTGCTCCTCCGCTGCCACCTCTTCGTTCTCGGTATTACAATACGGACACAACAAAATCGTGTCATCGATTTCCGCTCCGCAATTCTTACATATCATTCGTACTCTCCCCTTACTCTGTGCTGTGTATACAAACAAAAAATGTGCAGGCATCGCTTCCGCTTTGCCTACACACAGTGTATCATGATTTTTCTTTTGTCGCAAGATGATTCTTTAAAGCGGGTTACTCAACCAGCCTAAGTTCTTCAAATTTGCTGTAATTCACGCTCATATCCCGGTAAATTGCACTCCAACTTCCAAAATCCTTTACCTCAATCAGATACGTTCTCGGCATACCACCCTTGGCTTCCACCATAAATTCCGTCGTACCGTTCTCCTCATATTCCTTTTTCCATTCCTCCGGATAAACAACTACATAGGAGTCTCCAATCACTTCATAAAAATCGCCGTCCTCGTCCGTATCGGAAAAGTCATGCACCGGAATTGCAAGAACCTCCGTCTTCTTCTCCGACTTTAAGTCATCCATAAACCATTGAATTCCCTGCGCACAAGCCCTTTGAAATGCATTCTCGGTATCAAGCTGCTCCACGCATCGTTCCAGCTCGGATAAAAATTCTTCGTGTCCGGACTTCCCTTTCCGAAAACGATCCGAGAAACACCTGCTCATACATTCGTATAAGCTCCATGCATAGTCCTCTTCCGTATTGCATCGATAAAATGTATTTTGAAATTGATTATACGACGTAGTACCGATTTCAAAATACCATGCAAAAATCGGGGCGTCCGACGTGGAACTGATTTCACATATCATTTTGCCGTTTTCGTCTTTTCTAATATTTACCTGACTCCAGTCATCCTCCTCTAAGCGCTCTTTCGATACCGATACCATTTCCGCACCGATTACGACAGACTCGCCCAACCCAAACAGTTTCCTCACCGCACCGTCCGTAGCCGCATCCACCGCCACGGTACCGCCGGCAAGCACCACCAGACCGCACAGCACCGCCGCTGCCACCTTCATGGCCTTCGGAAGCACAACACGCTTTCTTTCCTTACTCTGCTCTACCATTTTCTCCACCAGCATCGTATCCGGTCTTACCTCCTGCATCAATTCTTTATAATCCTGTTCTAACATCACATTACCTCCTTTACACATGAAGAAGCTCCAACACTCCATCCGCTTCAAACTGCGCCTTTAACTTCTCTCTGGCTCTTGTTAACTGTACCCGTACCGTAGATTCCTTCCGATGCATCAGTTTTGCAATCTCCCCGGTCTTCATCTCTTCAAAATAATACAAGTGAAGCAACAGCCTTGCATCCGGGGAAAGCTTCTGCAGTTCCCCATACAGCTCCTTTTTGCCTTCATCCGCAAAGATACGCTCCTCCGGTGTCCCGCAAATCCCACGGGGCCCTTTCTCTTCCGTATCCGTACCGGTCTCCGCAAGCCATTCTCCGGACACTTCCCGTTTCTTTGGCGTGCCGCCGAGAAACTTTCTGGAACAATTCACCGCCACCTTGATAAACCAAGCCTTGGCATGCTCCTCGTCCCGAAACTCCGGTGTCTTCCTTATATAACGAAGAAACACCTCCTGATAAATATCATCCGCATCCTCCTTTGTCCCGGCCCTGGCAAAGGCAATCCGGTACACCATATCGGAATACGCACGTATTCGATTCTCCGGAGTCATGAACCCTCCTCCTCTCTGCCACCTATATGTTCGCAAACAAAACTCGGATATCCTTGTTTCACCTATAACACCCGGTAACTGTAAAAATGTTACAAGGAAAAATAAAAAAAATTATCTGTCCTCGGAACTGCCCTTTATAAGCACTCTCGTTCGAAAGAAAATTATACATATACACCTATCGGGAGCCGTCGGAGAAGACACCTTATCTTGTTCCATTCATCGTCGCATTAAATAGGCATCGCCGGTTTAAATAGTTTGTTTTTGCATTTCCCGAAGGGGCGCACCTCGCGACAGAGTCGCTCGGTCGCGGGTGCGTTCGCATGACTGAGCACCACACGGTGCTCGCATGCTCACTTTACCAACGCGGATATTTAGCGCAGTCGAAATCGCCTCCTAGCGGTTCTAAGTCTCGAAGCCACACCTGAGAGACGTTTAGAACCGGTTGGAGGAAGTTTGACGGAGCGTTGCGCTCAGCAAAAACGAACTATTTCAATCGGTGATGTCTTTCGTGCACCTGTCTAGGACAAGATAAGGGGCCGTCCCACGACAGCCCCCGACAGTTACATCTCGTAATTTTCTTCCATCTCCGGGAAGGTAAAGATAATCTCCGTACCTTTTCCCACTTCACTCCGAATGTCAATGGCGCCTCCGTGCTTAATCGCAATCTGCTTTGCGATGGCAAGCCCCAGACCGGAACCCTTCGCGTTCTGACGAAGTCTGGATTTATAAAACTTTTCAAAAATATATTTTTGTTCCTCTTCGCTGATACCGATACCTTCGTCCCGGATGGACACCGTAATCTGTTCGTCACAGGTAATCCGGATATATACCACGGAATTTTCAGGAGAAAACTTCACCGCATTATCCACAATAACAAGGAACATCTGACGCAAACGGTCGTAATCGCCTAACATCATAATCACCGGCAATTCGGTATACAAATCCGCCGTAATATTTTTTTCTTTTCCGATGGCCCCGACACTCTTTTTCAAATCCTCAAAGATCTGTACCAGATTCACCGGCTCCTTTTCTACCGTAAAATCAGGATTCTGCATTTTGGAAAGGAGAAGCAAATCGCCCACCAGACGCTCCATCCCCTGACATTCCCCCAACATACGCTCGTAAGAGTGCTGAATCTTCTCCGGCTTGGTCACCACGCCGTCCACCAGACTCTCCGTATAGGCACGCATGACCGTAATCGGCGTGCGAAGTTCATGAGATACATTGGCAAAAAAGTCAAACCGCATCTGTTCCAGGTTCTTCCGTTCAATCTCATTCTCCTGCAGTTTTTCCGACAAAAAGTCCATGGTATAGGCCAGCTCACCGATTTCATCA
>JAZUBD010000121.1:0-5125 GCA_045638305.1 Lachnospiraceae bacterium | reverse complement strand
TGGAGAAACTTCTGTATCAGTGACTCTTATGAGCCGGGCTCTACCTTTAAGCCGTTCACCATTGCGGCTGCGTTAGAGGAGACGGTTATTGACACGACAGAGACCTTTTTGTGTAACGGAGGGGAACAGGTAGCCAACTATTTTATTTCCTGTCATAACAAATGGGGACACGGTATGATTAATGCTGCCCAGAGTATTATGCACTCCTGTAACGATGTATTGATGGAGGTGGCAAAGCAGGAAGGCAGAGAGGTTTTTGCGGAGTATCAGCGTAGATTTTTGTTCGGACAGCTGACCGGTGTGGATTTGCCGGGGGAGGTTCCGGGTATTTTAATGGAAGAGGAGCAGTTAAACGAAACGGAGCTTGCAACCGCCAGTTTCGGTATGTCCTTTAATACTACTATGATTCAGTTGGGTTCTGCTTTTTCCTCCATGGTAAACGGTGGCATATACTATGAGCCGCATGTGGTAAAGGAAATCCGGAATGCGGACGGTGTGGTAATCGAAAAGATTGAGCCGAGGGTGGTTTGCAGTACGATTTCGAAGGAAACCTCGGAGTTTTTGCGGGATGCGTTTTATTTGACCGTACAGGAGGGAACTGCGACCGCTGCCCAAGTAGAGGGATATCTGATCGGAGGAAAGACCGGTACGGCCCAGAAGCTTCCGAGAAGTGAAGGAAAGTACCTGGTATCCTTTATCGGTTGTGCACCGGCGGACAATCCGCAGGTCATGATCTATGTGGTAGTTGACGAGGCGGATGACGAGGAGCTGCAGAGCAGAGCATCTATTGCGTCCGGCTTGGCGGCGGATATTTTAGAAGAGTCGTTGCCGTATTTAAAAATATATCCGGATACGGAAATTAAGTATCCGAGTTTTGTTGTTGACGAAGAAGATGTAGAGATGCAAATCGGTGAGATCGGCGATACCGGAGTGGTATACGACCCGGATATGAATGAGGGAAATATGGCGGTCATCCCGGATGACATGGAATAGATATCTTTTGCATAAGATTATAAAAACATTTTGCGGAACGGTATGAGGCAGATTACATCCAAACAAAGGAAAACGGCCTTATTGGTGATTTGCATGTTGTTTGCGGCGACGCTTGGGCTGATAGGCAGACTGGTGTATCTGATGATTCTTCATTCGGAGGATTACGCCGTACAGGCGCAGGAATTGCACGAACGGGAAAGAAGTATTAAGGCGGCCCGCGGAATTATTTTTGACAGAAACGGTGTTGTTTTGGCGGACAATAAGCCGGTATGCACCGTATCGGTCATTCACAGCCAGATTACGGACCCGGAACGGGTGATTTCCGTTTTGTGTGAGGTGCTGGAGCTTTCGGAGGAAACCGTACGCAAACGGGTGGAAAAGGTATCCTCCATTGAGCGGATTAAGGCCAATGTGGATAAGGAGACGGCCGACTATTTGCGGAGCTTTGAGCTTGACGGTGTTATGGTGGACGAGGATTATAAGAGATATTATCCCTTCGGCACGCTGGCGTCCAGAGTAATTGGGTTTACCGGTGGGGATAATCAGGGGATTATCGGTCTGGAAGTAAAGTACGATTCCATGCTTTCCGGTATTCCCGGAAAGATTTTGACGTTGACCACAGCTCACGGTACCGAGATACCCAATGCGGCAGAGAATCGTCAGGAGCCGGTGGCAGGCAATTCCCTAACCGTCAGTCTGGATGTAAATATCCAGCGGTATGCGGAGCAGGCGGCCATGAAGGTTCTGGAGGCAAAAAACGCAAACCATGTCAGTATGATTTTGATGAATCCGCAAAACGGGGAAATTTACGCTATGGCCAATGTGCCGGAGTTTGATTTGAATGCCCCGTATACCTTAAATGAGGAATACGCCGCAAAGGCAACTTCTGCGGAAGTATCCTCCGAAGAAAAGAATACATTACTGAATCAAATGTGGAGAAATCCATGCATCAGCGATACTTATGAGCCGGGGTCCACGTTTAAGATTATAACGGCTACTGCGGCCTTTGAATTTGCCAAGGTGTCGGTGACGGACCGGTTTTATTGTCCGGGCTATAAGATTGTAGAAGACAGAACCATTCACTGTCATAAGGTGGGGGGACACGGAAGTGAGACATTTGTGGATGGGATTAAGAATTCCTGCAATCCGGTTTTTATGGAAATCGGAGCAAGAGTGGGAATCGACGGTTTGTATGAGACTTTTGAAAAACTGGGCCTGATGAGAAAGACCGGTATTGATTTACCGGGAGAAGCGTCCTCTATCATGCATAAGACCGAAAATGTAAAGGCAGTGGAACTGGCCACTATATCCTTCGGCCAGTCCTTTCAGATTACGCCGATGCAACTGCTTTCGGCGGTCAGCACCGTAATCAACGGAGGAAACGAAATTACACCCCATTTTGCCATGTATGCAAAAAACACGGAAGAAAATACGGTAAAGACCTATAAGTACAGCGGAGAAACCGGGATTATTTCCGAAAAGACCTGTGAAACCATGAAGACTCTTTTAGAGGCGGTGGTACACGACGGAACCGGAAAGAGGGCTTATCTGCCGGGCTTTCGGATTGGTGGGAAGACTGCTACCTCCGAAAAACTGCCCCGTAGCTCCAATCAGTATATTTCCTCTTTCTTAGGCTTTGCACCGGCAGAGAATCCGCAGGTGATTGCGTTGGTGTTGATTGACGAGCCGGAAGGAATTTATTACGGAGGAACCATTGCGGCTCCGGTCATTGCGGAGGTGTTTGATGAGGTACTCCCGTATCTGGGGATTGAGCCGGTATATTCTGAGGATGAGTTGAAGCTGGACGGCGTGGGAACCTTTCCGATGCCGGCATTGGTTGGAATGACAAAGGATGAAGCGCAGAAATTGTTAAAGGTCTATGAAATCGGAGAAATCTACATCTCCGGAGACGGAGAAACGGTGGCGGAACAGTTTCCGGAAGCGGGAGAAGAGGTAAAGAAAAACACTGCCTTGATTCTCCATATGAAATAGAATATAATGAGTGGCAGGAGGGTGAAACTATGGAGAAGCCTACGGTGCGAAAAACTGAATATAAACCGCAGACCTATTACGACTACAGCCTGCTTTTCATAACGCTTATTTTAGTATGTATCGGTTTGGTTATGGTCTACAGTACCAGCTCTTATTACGCGGTAAAGCAAAAGTTCGGAGATGCGGCCTACTTTTTTAAGCGACAGCTTATATCCGCGGTCATCGGCGCTGTTGTTATGATTGTCATATCTAAGATTGACTATTTCTTTTATATTAAAGGGATCGGAAAGAAGTATAAGATACGTTTGCTGTTTCTTGCCTATGCGTTGTGTATCGGACTGCAGATTTATGTATTGTTCTTCGGGGAGGAGGTAAAGGGTGCAAAGCGTTGGATTAAAATCCCGCTTCTCGGCACCTTCCAGCCTTCGGAGCTTACAAAAATCTGTGTTATATTGCTGGTAGCCTATATTGTGTATGCGGCACCGAAACGACTGGATACGGTATACGGATTTATACGGGTATGTATTTACGTGGCGCCGCTTCTGGCACTGGTTGCGGCAGAAAACTTAAGTACCGCAATTATTATTGCGGGAATTACCTTTTTGGTATGCTTTGTGGTGGCCCGCAGAAAAGGATATTTCTTTGTGGCGGGATTGCTTGCGGTGGGGCTGGTGGCCGGGTACATCTTCTTGGGAGAAGCCTTCCGCGGAGAGCGTATCGACGCGTGGCTGAATGTAGAGACCCATCCGAAGGGCTATCAGATTTTACAGGGGTTATACGCCATTGCTTCCGGCGGCTTGTGGGGTAAGGGTCTGGGGCAGAGTATGCAGAAGCTCGGGTTTATTCCGGAGTCCCACAACGATATGATTTTCTCGGTGATTTGCGAGGAATTGGGTATTGTGGGTGCCTTGGCGATTATTTTGCTTTATGTATTGCTTCTGTGGCGTTTGTTTGTGGTAGCGGTAAATGCAAGAGATTTGTTCGGTTCCCTTATTTGTGTGGGAATTATGATACATATAGCCATGCAGGTGCTGATTAATATTGCGGTAGTTACCAATACGATGCCGTCTACCGGTATTCCGCTTCCGTTTATCAGCTACGGAGGTACATCCTTGGTAGTACTGATGGCGGAGATGGGAATTGCTCTCAGCGTTTCCAACCGGATTGAATATGAAAGGTAACATTTTTGAAATAACAGCATAGTATGACATAGAACAACACCCGGAGAGATACTATGTCGTATGTGAAGATAGAAGGCGGAAATAAACTGGAGGGAGAGCTTTTTCTGCAGGGGTCAAAGAATGCGGTATTGCCGATTCTGGCAGCAAGTATCCTTTGCAGAGGAAAGGTAATGCTACATCATTGTCCGGATATTTCCGATGTGAGGAATCTCCTTTATACGCTTTCCTTTGCCGGGGTGAAAAGTATCTTCAAAGAGGGCAATCTGGAACTGGATACGACAGATGCCGAACCGTATAAGTTCGGACCGGAGCTTGCGGGAAAGACGAGAGGCGGTGTTTTGCTTCTTGGAGCATGCTGGGGACGCTTTCACGAAGCGGGAATGGCCTATCCGGGAGGTTGTGTCATCGGAGCACGTCCTATAGATTTACATTGCCGGGTATTCCGGCAGTTGGGAGCAATCCTATCGGAGGAAGCGGAGGGAGTAATTCTTCGCGGCTGTCCTGCGGGAGGCAGAGTGGTACTTTCTTATCCCAGTGTGGGAGCTACGGAAAATGCGGTATTGGCTGCGGTGTGCGCAACAGGAACTACGGTAATTTGCGGAGCGGCAAGAGAACCGGAGATTACGGAGCTTTGTCGTTTCTTAAATTCGGCCGGAGGCAGAATATGTGGCATGGGCACCTCGCGGATTGTAATAGAAGGAGTGAGCGGACTTTGCGGAACGGAGTATACCGTATCGGGAGACCGGATTGTGGCAGGAACCTATTTGGCTGCGGCTGCTGTAACCGCCGGAGAGGTTTGTCTTTGCGGGACCGGGCAGGTTTGTTTGAAAGGAATTCTGGAATATTTCCGCAAAATGGGAAACCGGGTATACCGGGAAGGTGATTCGGTCATTTTGAGGGCACCGAAACGGCTGAAGGCGGTTCCGGGGATTGTGAAGTCGGAGGCCAAGCGGTCTTAG
>JAZUBD010000120.1:0-3468 GCA_045638305.1 Lachnospiraceae bacterium | reverse complement strand
CATGGCTACGATCCGACTTCCTTTCGTGCCGCTTCCTTTGCGGTAGCCAGCCGGGCCTTCAGGGACGGCGTGTAGTGCTCGTAACGGGAAATAATCTCCTGCGGGGAGAGCGTAAAGGCCATGACAATGTTTTTTGCTGCCGGTAATTCCTTTATAAACGGTAGCGCGGCACTCTTGGTCCGAAGCTCCAGCCGGAGGTCCGGGTGGGTGAGGGCATACCGGCAAAAGGCTTCCGCATGAGGAAGCAGGCCGCATAGTGCCGTTAGGTCCGAATCGTAGGAACAGCAAAGGTAGACAGGATGGTTCCGAAGAAGACGGTCCAGTTCCGCAAAATAGTCCTCCAGATTGACAAACACCACCATGGTGCCGCTGGGATACATGCCTTGTAAATAGCAGTAGTCGCAGTCGTATAGGCAATTCATAATGCAGGAGGTGTACATAAAATGTTCTTCCCCGAAGCTTTGGCAGACCGGAGCACCCGGATAAAAGAGGGTACCATGGTTCGCCGCTAAAATCAGTGCAGGCTCCGTTTCCTGGGCATGGAGATTTTGACGGCTTCGGTTGAACACATCCTTATAATGGTCAATCGGAATTACGGAAGCGTATTTGAAACGCTCGGTGAACTGTTTGGTTACGGTATGGGAAAGCACCTCCCGTTCCACATAAATATGCCGGAAGGGACGGAGCAATTTTTTTTCGGGTTGTTGTGCACGCAGGAAAGAAGCAGAGCCCGGTTCCGGGGAGCAGACAAATTGCGGAACCGTCTGCTTCGGGTTCTTTACAAAGGTTTCCAAAGCCTCAAGCAATGCCAGTGCTTCCCATTTTTTATGAGGTGTGTCGGTACGCTCCGGAAGTGCGGATAATAGTTCCTTCCGGGTTAGACCGACCGACAATGCGTAGGTAATAAGCTCGGTTAATTTGCGTTCCATGGTCGTGGAAAAGGGCAGATCCGCCATAAGTTCCTTGGCAAGCGAGAGAACGGAACAAATACGTTCGTTGCGCCGGGTCAGCTCGCGGGTAAATTGTGCCTCCTGTCCGGATAAAAAGCGGAGGAGCGGGCTGAGATGAGGATGTATCAATCCGGTGATATCCTCCGGGGACGGAAATGCTCCGTTACAAACATCCGACACGACCTTATAAAAGAAGCAATGGGACGGTTGTATACTGCGAAACAGGGCGATGGCTACGCCGTAGGCTTCCATGTCAAAAAGCAGAGGAAGATTGCCCTCCGGTTCTGACGGTGTCGATGGATTTGTCACAGGAACATCCGCGGTCATCAGGCGGGCTTCCGAAAACGGATGGCTATACAGTTCCGGATAAAGTGCCTTGCCGGTGGCTTGCTCCGTAAGGGCAGCGCAAAGATAGCCGTTACCGATGGCGGTATTTCCGGAGCCGCCGCAGATGCCCAAATTACAAAAGACATCCCCGGCAGAAACTTCGTACCGGGTCAGGTAGGCGGTGACAGCTATGGCGGCAGAAAGCTTTCCCGGACCGGTAACCAAAAGTCGCAGAGCAGTTTGTTCGGATTCATATAAGGAAAATGTGTCGAATGCAATTTTTTTCATGGGGAATTCTGCCAGTACGGCATTTGCCTCCGGTGTTATCGCAGTAATCAGTACTATCATAAATGCCTCCTGTTCCGGCAAAATAAAGTATAGAATAATAATTCACGCTTCTATTATAGCGAAGGAGGGAAAAGTTTACAAGATAAAACGGGGCAGAAGGGTGAAAACATAAGGTTTTTCCACTTTTTTCGAAAACATACTTGAAAAATTCCCGAAAGTGTGAGAAACTATGTAAGGATTTTGGTTGAGATTGTTAAAAAATTTTCATAAAAAGGAGAAAGACAATGAGTAAGAAGACAACGGTTCTGATGATTTTGGACGGCTACGGTGTAGAGAACAAGGCAGAAGGTAATGCGATTGCGTTGGCAAAGAAGCCGGTGATGGATAAGCTGACCTCCATGTATCCGACGGTACAGGGTGAGGCAAGCGGTTTGTTTGTAGGTCTTCCGGACGGCCAGATGGGTAACTCCGAGGTGGGTCATACCAATATGGGCGCAGGAAGAATCGTATATCAGATGTTAGTAAAGATTTCCAAGTCGATCAAGGACGGTGACTTCTTTGAAAATAAGGCACTTGTTGCCGCAATGGACAACTGCAAGAAGAACGGTTCCGCACTTCATTTAATGGGACTGCTTTCTCCGGGCGGTGTACACAGCCATACGGAGCATATGTACGGCCTTGTTGAGATGGCAAAGAGAAACGGTATCGAGAAGGTATATGTGCATTGCTTCCTTGACGGCCGTGACGTTCCGCCGTCTTCCGCAGCAGAGTATATGGAAGAGGCAGCTGCAAAGATTAAGGAAATCGGCGTAGGTAAGATTGCGACCATCGCAGGTCGTTTCTACGCAATGGATCGTGATAACGCTTGGGATCGCGTAGAGAAGGCTTATAATGCGCTTGTTTTCGGTGAAGGCGTACAGGAGACAGACCCGGTAGAGGCAGTAAAGAACTCTTATGCAAACGGTGTAACCGACGAGTTCATGCTTCCGACTGTAATTGAAAAGTATGGCATGATTCAGGCAAATGACAGTGTTGTATTCTTCAACTTCCGTCCGGACCGTGCAAGACAGATTACCAGAGCTTTTGTTGACCCGGATTTCGCAGGCTTCACCAGAAAGAACGGTTTCTTCAATACTACCTTTGTTTGTATGGCACAGTATGATGCGGAAATGCCGAACGTACAGGTTGCATTCCCGCCGGAAGAGTTGACAATGACCTTCGGTGAGTATCTGGCAAAGAACGGTAAGACCCAGCTTCGTCTTGCCGAGACCCAGAAGTATGCACACGTTACCTTCTTCTTTAACGGTGGCGAAGAGAAGCAGTTTGAGGGTGAGGACAGAATCCTTGTAAATTCCCCGAAGGTAGCTACCTTCGATATGCAGCCGGAGATGAGTGCTTACGAGGTTGCGGATAATCTGGTAGAGGCAATCAAGTCCGAGAAGTACGACGTAATCGTTGTGAACTTCGCAAATCCGGACATGGTAGGACACACCGGTATTATGGAAGCAGCAGTGAAGGCAATCGAAGCAGTGGACGAGTGTGTAGGTAAGGCTTACGACGCTCTTATGGAAAAGAACGGTCAGATGTTCATCTGTGCGGACCACGGTAATGCAGAGAAGCTTGTGGATACCGACGGTTCTCCGTTTACCGCACATACCACCAATCCGGTTCCGTTCGTTCTCGTAAATTACGACGAGGCTTATACGCTTCGTGAAGGCGGATGCCTTGCGGATATCGTTCCGACCTTAATCGAGATGATGGGTATGGAGCAACCGAAGGAAATGACCGGTAAGTCTCTGTTAATCAAGAAATAAGGGGTTTACAGTAAAAAGTACGTGAAATTGTAACAATTTGAAAAATAACCCTTTACAAAGAGAACAAAATATTTTATAATGAGATTTGC
>JAZUBD010000119.1:0-2432 GCA_045638305.1 Lachnospiraceae bacterium | reverse complement strand
CTTGTCTTCCTAAGACCGCTTGGCCTCCGACTTGTTACGGTCACACCTCCTCCATTTACCTGAATGCACAGACGGAGACCGAGAAGCTTCATGAGTTCGCGGAGCGAATGAAGACCTGCCGTATCTTAGTGAATACCCCGTCCTCCCAGGGTGGTATCGGTGATTTGTATAACTTTAAGCTGGCTCCGTCCCTTACCTTAGGCTGCGGCTCCTGGGGCGGTAATTCCGTATCCGATAACGTAGGCGTGAAGCACTTATTAAATATTAAAACCGTTGCAGAAAGAAGGGAAAATATGCTTTGGTTCCGTGCACCTGAAAAGATTTACATGAAGAAGGGCTGTCTTCCGGTGGCTCTTGACGAGCTTGGCACCGTAATGGGTAAGAAGAAGGCGTTTGTGGTAACCGACAGCTTCCTTTATGAGAACGGTTATACGAAGGCAATTACCGATAAGCTTGACGAGATGGGCATCTCTCATGCGGAATTCTGGCAGGTAGAGCCGGACCCGACGTTAGCTTGCGCGAAGGCGGGTGCTGCACAGATGGCAGCATTTAAGCCGGATGTAATTATTGCCCTGGGTGGTGGTTCTGCAATGGACGCCGCAAAGATTATGTGGGTTCTCTACGAGCATCCGGAAGCTGATTTTATGGATATGGCAATGCGTTTTGTGGATATCCGTAAGAGAATTTACACTTTCCCGAAGATGGGAGAAAAGGCATATTTTGTAGCTATTCCGACCTCTGCAGGTACCGGTTCCGAGGTAACGCCGTTTGCGGTTATTACCGATGAGCAGACCGGAGTAAAGTATCCGCTGGCGGATTATGAGCTGCTTCCGAATATGGCGATTATCGATACCGATTTCCACATGACCGCACCGAAGGGCTTAACGGCTGCTTCCGGTATCGATGCGGTAACCCATGCACTGGAGGCATACGCTTCCGTGATGGCAACGGATTATACCGACGGTCTGGCATTAAAGGCACTGAAGGTGATTTTTGAGTACCTGCCGAAGGCATACGAGAACGGCAATGATGTGGAGGCAAGAGAGAAGATGGCAAATGCGGCTACCATCGCAGGTATGGCGTTCGCAAACGCTTTCTTAGGTGTATGTCACTCCATGGCCCATAAGCTGGGTGCCTTCCATCATTTGGCACACGGTGTTGCAAATGCGTTAATGATTAATGAGGTGTTGCTGTTTAATGCCAGCGAGACTCCGGTGAAGATGGGTACTTTCTCTCAGTATGACCATCCGCATACGCTGGCCCGTTATGCAGAGGTGGCTGATTATCTCGGCATTAAGGGGAAGAATGACAGCGAGAAGTTAAAGAACCTAGTGAAGGCGATTGATGACTTAAAGGAGAAGGTAGGCATCAAGAAGAGTATTAAAGAGTATGTGCCGGATGAGAAGGATTTCCTGGCGAGACTGGATGAGATGACGGAGCAGGCATTTGATGACCAGTGTACCGGTGCAAATCCGAGATACCCGCTGATGAGCGAGATTAAGCAGATGTATCTCAATGCATACTATGGCAAGCACGAGACCGTGTAAAGGAGGGCAAAGACTATGAAGCTTGATAAGACGATTGCAGTAAGAGCGGCAAAGACCGTATATCAGGACGGTGACCGCGTGATTAAGGTGTTTAACGAGGATTATTCCAAGGCAGATGTATTAAACGAGGCGCTGAACCATGCCAGAGTAGAAGAGACCGGTCTTTCCATTCCGCAGCTTCACGAGGTGACGAAGATTGACGGTAAGTGGGCCATTGTATCCGAGTATATTAAGGGTAAGACTCTGGCACAGCTGATGCAGGAACATCCGGAGAAGAAGGAGGAGTACCTGAAGATGCTGGTGGAGCTTCAGATGGAAGTACACGAAAAGCGTGCAGCGGGCTTAAATAAGTTGAAGGATAAGATGAATCGTAAGATTTCCGAGGCGGAGCTGGACGCAACTACCCGTTATGAGCTTCACACCCGTTTGGAAGGTATGCCGAAGCATACGAAGGTATGCCACGGAGATTTCAATCCGTCCAATATCATTATTTCCGATGTGGACGGCAAGGCGTATATTATCGACTGGGCACATGCAACTCAGGGAAATGCTTCCGCAGACGTGGCAAGAACGTACTTGTTGTTCTGGCTGGCGGGAGATACCGAGGGCGCAAAGAAGTATATGGAGTTGTTCTGCAAGATGAGCGATACCGCAAGACAGTATATTGAGCGCTGGCTTCCGATTGTGGCGGCTTCCCAGTCCGTAAAGGGCAAGCCGGAGGAAAGACAGTTGTTGCTGTCCTGGGCAAATGTAGTAGATTACGAATAAGAGTTTCGGACCGCCGCACGTTGTGCGGCGGTTTTCTTATGCGCGGCTTCCCTGTTCTTCTGCTTTCTTTACTGTTTTGACCAAAATGCGGAGGGCGCATCCCAAAACCTCTTTTCT
>JAZUBD010000118.1:0-2679 GCA_045638305.1 Lachnospiraceae bacterium | reverse complement strand
GCATCGTTCTCACCTACACCTGCGGTGAATGCGATAGCGTCTACGCCGTTCATGGCTGCAACATAGGAACCCATATACTTTGCTACACGATAAACGAAAGGATGGATTGCCACTTCCGCTCTGTGGTTGCCTTCTCTCTGTGCCTTCTGTACATCACGGAAATCACTGGAGATACCGGAAATACCTAAGATACCGGACTTCTTATTTAAAATGTCGATTACTTCGTTAACAGTCTTGCCTTCCTTGTTGGCAATGTACTGAACCACAGCCGCATCAAGGTCACCGCTTCTGGTACCCATGATTAAGCCTTCCAGCGGAGTAAGACCCATGCTGGTATCTACGCACTTGCCGTTTACAACTGCGGAAATACTGCCGCCGTTACCAAGGTGACAAACGATTACCTTAGAGTTATTTACATCAAGACCCGCAACCTCGATAAGTCTCTTGGATACAAAACGATGGCTGGTACCGTGGAAGCCGTATCTTCTGATGTCGTACTTCTCATAGTACTCATACGGAATAGCATACATATATGCCTTCTCCGGCATGGTCTGATGGAATGGGGTATCGAATACAGCTACATTCGGGATACCCGGCATTGCTGCCTCACAAGCCTCAATACCGATTAAGTTTGCCGGATTATGTAACGGTCCGAGATCGAAGCACTCACGAATTACTCTCTTAACATCCTCATTTACGACAATGGACTCACTGTAGTGCATTCCTGCATGAAGGGTACGATGACCGATTGCGGTAATCTCGTTTACATTGGAGATAACACCATACGTTGCATCCTGTAATGCATCCAGTACAAGCTTAACAGCCACCTGATGATCCGGCATCGGCTCAACCTTTTCTAACGTATCCTTGCCTGCCGGCTTATGGGTCAGCTTAGAACCCTCGATACCGATACGCTCGCAAAGACCCTTTGCCAAAACGTTCTCGTTCTCCATGTCAATCAACTGGTACTTCAAAGAAGAGCTACCGCAGTTAATTACTAAAATCTTCATATCTCTTTCCTCCTATGAATTTGGGCCGCATAGACACAGAAAAGAACCACCATGTATCCACATGGCAGTCCCATCCGTCCTATCGGCAATTTCCTATATTATAACGCTATTCTCTTTCGGAAACAAGCCCCTTTTTTTATTTTATGGAAAATGCTGATGAAAGCATTTTCCGTTCTCTTACATGTCATTTCTTACGATATCCTCTAAGGTCTCTCTCTTTACCGCTACCTTTACCTCTCCCTTGCTGATCATAAGCACCGGCGGCTTAGGCACGCGGTTATAATTGGAGGACATGGAATAGTTGTAAGCTCCGGTTGCAAGTACTGCCAACGTATCACCAACCTCAGCCGTCTGCAACTTTACACCCTCTCCCAATAAATCGCCGCTTTCACAGCATCTGCCTGCCACGGTAACTACAGAGTCCTTTGCCTGATCTGCTTTATTTGCCACTACAAAGTCATATTCGGACTTGTAAAGCGCATAACGCGGATTGTCTCCCAAACCACCGTCTACGGACACATAGGTACGAATATCCGGAATCTCCTTGATGCCGCCTACGGTGTACAGCGTAATTCCCGCAGGTGCCACAATGGAACGGCCCGGCTCGATTAAAATAAACGGTAAACTAAGGCCTCTTTCCTTACAAAGAGCCTTTACTGTCTCGGAAACCTTGTCCATGTAGTTTGCATACGGTACCGGAGTATCCGCCTCGGTATACTTAATACCAAAGCCTCCGCCGAGATTCAGCTCCGTAATTTCGTGACCGATTTCTGTCTTTACCTGCTCGATGAGCCCCATCATCACATTGGCCGCTTCAACAAACGGGTCGATATCAAAAATCTGACTACCGATATGGCAATGCACGCCTACAAATTCAATATTCTCCAAAGAAAGTGCTTTCTTAATCGCCTCAAAAGCCTCACCGGTTTCCAATGCAAAACCGAACTTACTGTCAATCTGACCGGTCTTTACAAAATCGTGGGTATGAGCATCCACGCCCGGCTTAATGCGGTACATGATACGCGCCTTTACGCCAACCTCCGCTGCCAGCTTGTTAAGAAGCTCCAGCTCGTAAATATTGTCAACGATAATTCTTCCTACCTTATGCTCGATCGCCATGCGAAGCTCAAACTCTGTTTTGTTATTGCCATGATAGCAAACCTTGTCCATCGGGAAGTCTACACAAGCCGCGGTATACAACTCACCTGCGGATACCACATCGATACCGATACCCTCTTCCTTTGCAATACGGTACATTGCCTTACAGCTGAAGGCCTTGCTGGCATAGCAAACCAAACCTACACCGTCATAGTACTGCTCCATAGACTGACGAAAGCTTCTGCAATGCTCTCTGATTAAATCCTCATCCATAACATACAGCGGTGTGCCGTACTCCTTCGCCAAATCCACCGTATCCAGTCCGGCAATGGTCAAATGGCCCTTTTCGTTTACCGCAAGATTCTTTGATACAAATTCACTCATGGGTTTCTTTCCTCTTGTTAACCTTATTTTATCTGTTATTTTCCTATTATATTTCACAACCGGTGTGTTTTGTATACCGGTATACACATAATACAATTTACAGAGTAACACTATTATAAAGAAATGTCAAGATTTACAAGGAAAATCTCTCCTGTATCATCTTTGCAACCTCCGTCGGTTCCAGATC
>JAZUBD010000117.1:0-6915 GCA_045638305.1 Lachnospiraceae bacterium | reverse complement strand
ATATTACTGCCCACGGAGATTATTTTTATTACTGCAGAAAAGAAGGGAAGAAAACGGTGCTTCACCGGTATAACATAAAGGACGGTTCGGACGAAACCCATAAGCTGTTGGTCGGGTTTCGGGGAAACTATGTGGTTATGGGGGATGACACCATTGTGTATACCAAGTCTGACAATCGTATCTTGTGTGTATATGATAGGGAAACCGGAGAAAATGAGGAGAAAGTACCGTTAAAGCGGCTAAAAACGGTGTGCAATACAGAATTCGGAGTTACTTGGGAGATGGAGAGTGCGTATGAGGCAATGGAATTGAAAACCGACGGGGATTATATTTATGTGAAAGAGCCGACGGTAGCAAATCCGCAGTTTGATGATAATCTTAACTTGACGGAAGTTTGGGATGAGTCCTATGTTCATGTGTTCGACAGGGAATGGAAGGAGATCGCAGCGGTAAATATGGCAGAAGCTATGGCGTCTGCAAAGGAAGCAGGAACGGAGGAACCGGAGAATTACTTTTTGCATATGATTCGGAATTTGTATTTTGAAGAGGATACGGTTTATGCTATATCACCGAATGCGAAGAATTATTCGGAGTCCTGTGTATATGCGTGTACGAAAGAGGAGTTCCTTACCGGGAATCCGCAGTTTGAGTTTGTGTTGTCAAGGAGTAGGTTGGAGTAGAAAGTGGTTTTAAGATAAAAGGGAGCAAGGAGGAGTGCAAATGAAAAAGATAGTTTTACTTGTTTTTTTAATGTTATGTTTTATGGGGCTTACAGGTTGCAATAAGTCGGGAGAAGGAAAGCTTCCCGGTACGGCCAGGGTGTTTCGGGTCGGTGACAAACTGGAACCTCAGGATTATCAGCCGGGAAATACCGGATATACCCCGATTATGAAGACCGAGAAAGGATATTATTTTTTCAGTACCGAAAAAAACGGTCTTTGCTATGTGGATGCAGCCACCGGGAAGGTGATGTATCTCTGTAACAAGCCGGAGTGCCGGCATGACGGAAACGAGTTTTGTGCAGCTACCACGGACCGATATTGGATCGGAAACTCCTGTTTATATAACGGAATCATGTTCTCAACGGCAATAGAGGAAACGGATACCCAATATTTGTACCAGTTGCATGCAATCGCGTTGGACGGTTCGGAGCGGAGCGTGGTGTGCACCTATTATACGGTGGACAAGGGAACAAGAGATCCGCGGAGTGTTAGAAGTTGGAATGAATGGCAGTTGAAGATACATCGGAACAAAGTAATTCTTCCGATTGAACTCATTGGGAAGGAAGAGATGGAGGACACATCCTATTACGGATTGGGGATTTTGGATCTGGATACGATGGAAATGGTCTTTTTGGATGAGGAGGGTGTCAGCAAGGAGAATCTGAGGTGCAACAACATCAGTTTCAACGGAGACTATATGTACTTTTGCAGACAGGAAGGCAAAAAGAACATATTGTACCGATATCATCTGACGGAAGGAACGAAGGAAAGCTACAAGCTGATGGTAAACTTTAGCGGACTATATCTTGCTTTGGATGACGATACGGTGATTTATACGAAAAGACAAAGCGGAATGCTTTGCATGCATCATTATGCCACCGGTGAGAATGAAGAAAAATTAAGATTGACAAATACAAGGGAAGTAGTATTAGAGGACGGAAGAAAAATTGAGAATTTTGAGGATTATGTTGTGGCCGATCTTGATACAGACGGAACCTACATCTATATACCGGAGAATGAATCGAGGACTACCTATGAACTGAACAAGGAAACCGGGAAGTTTGAGGAAATCAGGGAATCGAATCTGGTGGTGCTTGACCGGGAACTGAATATAGTGGCAAAAGTAAACCTTGCGGACAGCATAGACCCGATGGAATGGGAGGGTGTTGACGGAGGGCTTCACAGTCAGATAAGGTTTTTCTCTTATGTGGGGGACGAGGTGTACGCGCGTTTTACATCGGAGGAGGCTTTGACGGATGTCTATACATTTCGGTGTAAGCTGACGGATTTGCTGAACGGAAAGCCGAAGTTTGAGTTGGTGTACAGCGATTTGTACAGCAGAAGAGAAAATGAGAAGAAATAAATAATGAAGTAAGGTCAAGGAGGTATGTATATGAGAAAGATAACTTTGCTTTGCTTGACAGTGTTATGTTTATTGTGTTTTGCATTGGCGGCCTGTCAAAAGGAACCGATACAAGGAACATTTACCGGAGAGCAGACAGATGGGGAAGGAAAAGGTGTTAGCACTACGTTTACGGCAAGAGATTATAATCGGGATGAGGAAAGTGTCCGGAAGACGGAGCATGGGTATTATTACTACAGCTATAACCACGGCGGATTCCGCTATATGGACGGAAGCACCGGACGGGAAATGTATCTGTGCAATAAGCCGGAGTGTAAGCATGACGGAAATGCCTTTTGCGTGGCTACAAATGATAAGTATACGATATTCAGCTGGGTACTTTATGACAACAGAATCGTTGCCAATGTAATAGAGGAAACGGATACGCAGTATCTGTACAAGCTTTTGGAGATTGCTGCGGATGGGTCTATGGCAAACGAGTTAGTGACGTATTATACAATGGGAAAAGCGGGTGAGATTGAAGTTTTTTTGCACAGCACGGGAGGAATCTTTATTCACCGCAACAAGGTAATGCTTCCGATGGTGACGGGAGCGGCAGACGGTTTGGAGGATACCAGGTGTTACGGTTGTGCAATTGTTGATTTAAATACGAAAGAAGTTGTGTATTTGGATGAGGAACCTCTTAGCAAGGACAATGCCGAGGTAACGAATGTCAATGCATGCGGGGACTACTTGTATTACTGCAGAAAAGAGGGAAAGAAAATCATCTTGCATCGTTATAATATAAACGACGGAACCGATGAAACCCATAAGCTGGTGGTTGGATTTCGGGGAAGGTATACCCTTCCGGATGAGGAGCATGTGGTTTATTTAAAGTCCTCGGGACGGGAACTGTATGTATACACCTATGCGACCGGAGAAAACGAAGAAGTGCTGAAGTTTATGGGAAAGAGAATGAGTTATACGTTTGATGGCTCGTTGTTTGAAACTGAGGCACCTTATACAGCGGAGGGCCTTCAAACAGACGGCGAGTACTATTATGTGGCAGAGGAAACATATGGACACATAGATGGAAAGAATCCGGTGACCGGAGAAGCGGAAGAGGACCAATATTTTGCAAGAGTTTATGTGTATAACCGCACATTTGAACTGATAACAGTAGTCAATCTGGCGGATATCCGGGGAACATTACTGCCGGGAGGAGAGAAAAACGCGTGGAGCGCTTTTGCAGAACTGAGCTTTTTGGGAGACAAAATATATTGGACGATATATGAAGGGATGGATGACCGACATATGTTCTCGTGCGATAGAAGTGATTTCCTGGCGGGAACCCCGGAATTTAGAACGGAGTATCGGATAGAGGAATAGCAAAGAGGTGCATACACTTTTAGGAGGGGTGCGAATGAGAAAGGGCCTACTTACGATTATGACCGTGTTGTGCCTTGCGGCTTTTACGGCATGTTCCGGCGGAAAGGACAAGCCGGGCGAACAGCCGGGGGAGGCGACAAATGCGGTGACAGCCGGAGTGAGTGATGTGAAGTTTGAGTTAGAGGATTATGAACCGGGAAACCGGTCGGATTTCATGCCGCGGGAAATGATGCGGACCGAGAAGGGCTTCTATCATTTGAATTTCAAGAATAATGGCCTGCATTATTATGATATTGCCACAGGCAAAGAAATGTACCTGTGTAACAAGCCGGAGTGTCGGCATGACGGTAATCCGTTTTGTGTGGCTACCAATCAAACCTATGAGATACTGGGATGCAGCTTGTATAATGACAAAATCCTGTCCTATGTGCGGGAAGAAACGGACACGCAATACGCTTTTAAATTACTGACGGTGGCGTTGGATGGTTCGAGTGCGGATGAGCTGGCGACGGTGTTGACCATTGAGAAAACGGGAGAACGTGTTGCATTCGCCGGATGCGACGTACATATTCACCGGAATAAGGTATTGGTTACTATGGGGGGAAGTAGTGTAGGAGAGGATACCTGGCATTATTGTGCGGCGGTGGTGGATTTGGATACAAAGAAAGTCACCTTTTTGAACGAAGAGCCTTTCAGTAAGGATAATGCTGATCTTTCAGAGATCAGTGCCTACGGAGATTACTTTTATTATTGTCAGAAGGAAGGGAAGAAAAGGCTTCTGCGTCGGTATCACATTGGGAACGGAACTACGGAGACCTGTAAGCTGTTGACGAATTTTTCCGGAGATTACGCAGTGTTAGATGAGGATTGTGTGGTTTATTCAAGAAAAAGCGGGCTTTGTACCTATCGGTTTTCCACCGGGGAGAATGAGGAAAGAACCGATTGGCAGGGAAAGGATCTGTTGACGGACGGTACTTATGTGTATGTGCCGGATTCCACACCGACGATAACAACGCGAGAGAAAAACGGCGAGCTTGTTACACGGACACCGGCCCCTATTTATGTGTTAGACAAAAATCTGGAGAAAATCGCGGAACTGAATATGGAAGACTATCTTCCGCTTTCCGGCTTTGAAGAGATGACCTGGCATACCGCTTCCTACAACGAAGGGCTCCGTTATCTGGGAGAGGATATCTATTGGTGTCTGTATCCGCTGGATGAGAACAATATGAATCCGGAAATGACCACCTATGTATTTCACTGTAATCGCAGTGATTTCTTAAACGGAGAGCCGAAGTTTACCTTTGTGTATCAATATAAAGAGAACTAGAAAGAAGCGGAGGAGGGCATTATATGTTAGAGTTAGTTCATTGTACCAAAAAGTACGGCAACAAGACCGCATTAAATGATCTGAGTGTGACCTTCGAAACCGGAGTGTACGGTCTTCTGGGGGCCAACGGTGCGGGCAAATCCACCATGTTAAATCTGATTACGGATAATATTCCTCGGACGTCCGGAGAGATTTTGTATAACGGAAAGGATATTTTGTCTCTGGGCAGGGGGTATCGTAAGCGGGTGGGCTATACCCCGCAGTTGCAGGGCATGTACGAGGATTTTACGGCAAGGGATTTTCTGCATTACATAGGGGCCTTAAAGGGAATGAAGCGGGGAGTTTGTAAAAAGCAGACGGAGCAGTTTCTGGATATTGTTTGTCTGGCGGGGGATGCCCATCATAAGCTGGGTTCCTTTTCCGGCGGTATGCGGCAACGTGTGCTTCTGGCGGCGGCAATGCTTGACGAGCCGGAGATTTTGATTCTAGACGAGCCGACGGCGGGCCTTGACCCGACCCAGCGTATTCGTCTGAGAGATTACATTGCTTCCGTGGCGACGGAGCGGACGGTGCTTTTGGCAACTCATGTGATCGGAGATATTGAGACCATTGCGAAAAAGGTGCTGCTGCTTCATCACGGCACCCTTTGCCGGTTTGCGCCGATTCCGGAGCTTTTGTCGGAGGCGGAGAGGCTCATGACAGAGAAAGGACAATTGCCGGCGCATGCGCTGACCCTGGAGGATGTGTATTTGTTCCATGCCGACGAACAACTGACGGAAAACTAGGGGGTGAAGGGGATGTTAGAGTTAAAGCGGATTTTGTGGAATGGGAGAACCATGCTGCTGTTTGGAATTCTTCTTCTGCTTCACGGCATTTTCTTTGTGTTCCAATGTAACGGAGAAAAGTCCATTACGCCTGTAGGGGAGGAACTGACGGCGCATATCGATGGGTATGACGATTATATGACATCGGTGCAGGATAATGTGACCATGATGAAGGAGAACCCGTTGTTTTCTGCGGACGATTCCTTTGTTTACCGGAATCTCATAAAGACCGGTGAGGATTATGCCAAGATTTCGGATATTACGCCGGTAGAGGGAGAGAACCGGGGCGTCATGGCGGTGCTTCAGTTCACGCTGTCTACCTTTATTTTGCTTCTGGTGGGCGTGTATATTGTGCTGTGCTTTCTGGCGGAGCGGCAAAAGGGTCTGTATCTTCTGGTGCGATGTACGGAACGGGGAAGAACGGTGCTGTCTTTGCAGAGAATCGGGATTCTGTGTCTCGGGGTGTTCGGTGCGGCGGTGATTTTATATGGAACGATTTTTGTCATCAGTTCGGTGATTTTTCCGGGCTGTGACATGGGACGTCCGGTGCAGTCTATCCCGGAGCTCGGCAGTGTTATCGGACATTACTCCATCGGACAGTATTTTGCTTTGTACGTGTTACGTAAGGCTGTGGGATGCTTGTTTGCCTGTCTGTTACTGTATTTTTGTATGTCGCTGTTCCGTTCCAGCTTTTGTGTGGTGGCGTTTTTTCTTTTGATGCTGGGTGAATATGCGCTGTACGCCTTTATCATTCCTACGGGCAGATGGAGCGTGTTTAAGTATATCAATTTGTATACCTATATCTTTTGCGGAACGGATTATGCCCACTATTACAACCTGAATGTGTTCGGCAAGCCTCTGAATATTGTGGGGACCTCGGATTGGTTTGTTCTTATCGGAACGGTAGTGATGGTGCTTGCATGTTTGCTTCAGTATGCGAGACAGTATCCGCGGAGTGAGTATCGTACGCTGAAGGTGATTGAGAAGCTGCGGGTATTTGTGAGCCGACATAAGCCGTCCTGTTCTCTTATGACCTGGGAGTTAAAGAAGGTCATGTTTTCCCAGAAGGGCTTGTTTATTATGGCAATCCTGATTTATCTGGCCTATTCCGCATCCGTGGAGTCCAATTATATGGACTTCCGCAGTAAATATGTGACTCACTGGTATGAGGATTTTGCGGGGGAGATTACGGTGGAAAGTGTGCAGCGGATGTACGATACCAGAACGGAGATGGAGGAGGATATTGCCCGCTGGCAGGCGTACGTTTTACGCCTGCAAGAAGATAGAATGAAAAATCTTATGATGGGG
>JAZUBD010000116.1:0-1710 GCA_045638305.1 Lachnospiraceae bacterium | reverse complement strand
GGCAATGGAGAAGTTACACAGCTTCGGTTTGGTGGATACGATTTACAAGGTAGTGGAACAAGGAACCCCGCTTCTCGGTATTTGTCTCGGTTTGCAGCTTTTGTTTGAGTACAGCGAGGAAAAGGAAGGCTGTAAGGGCCTCTCGATTTTAAAGGGCGGTGTAAAGCGTATTCCGGATGCGCCGGGACTTAAGGTGCCGCATATGGGCTGGAATTCCCTGACGGTAAAGGAGAATGCGAAGCTGTTTAAGAACCTTCCGGCTGACCCGTACGTATATTTTGTCCATTCCTATTATTTGCAGGCAGAGGATCCGGAGGTTGTGGCTGCCACTGCGGAATACGGCGTGACGGTGCATGCATCCGTGGAGAAGGAGAATGTGTTTGCTTGTCAGTTCCATCCGGAAAAGAGCGGTGAAATCGGATTGACTATTTTGAAAAATTTTGTAGAGCTGTAAGGAGAAAAGTATGTTTACAAAGCGTATTATTCCGTGTCTGGATGTACATAACGGCAGAGTGGTAAAGGGAATTAATTTTGTGAATTTAAGAGATGCAGGAGATCCGGTAGAGGTAGGTGCGGCTTACGATGCGGCAGGTGCCGATGAACTGGTGTTTTTGGATATTACCGCATCCTCCGATGCCCGGGCCATCAAGCTTGACATGGTACGTCGTGTGGCGGAGCGTGTGTTTATTCCGTTTACTGTGGGCGGCGGTATTCGTACCGTGGATGATTTTAAGGAGATTTTACGTGAGGGTGCCGATAAAATCGCGGTGAATACCGCAGCGATTTTGAATCCGCGCCTCATTGCGGATGCGGCGGATAAGTTCGGTAGCCAGTGTGTGGTGGTGGCCATTGATGCCAAGCGTCGTGAGGACGGTTCCGGCTGGAATATTTATAAAAACGGCGGACGTGTGGACATGGGAATCGATGCTATCGAGTGGGCCATGGAAGCCCATAAGCTTGGCGCAGGAGAGTTCCTTGTGACCAGTATGGATAAGGATGGCACGAAAGACGGTTATGATTTGGAACTGACCAGACAGATTGCCGAAGTGGTATCCGTTCCGGTAATTGCCTCCGGCGGTGCGGGGACTAAGGCGCATTTTTATGATGCATTGACGGAAGGAAAGGCAGATGCGGCCCTGGCAGCATCTTTGTTCCATTATAAGGAACTGGAAATTAATGATGTAAAGGGATACCTTCGCGAAAGAGGCGTCAGTGTGCGTTTGTAGGTTTCAAAACGCGGTGTATTCGAAGACGGTGTAAAAGTGGAAAAGAAACGCCTGTCCGCCGGGACAGGTGTTTTTGACTTAGCAAAACTGGTTTGTTTCGCTGTTATAATGATAATCAATGATTTCTAAAGTGCGGATAATCTCTTCCGGAGTACAGTCGTTAGCGGAACAGAACGCGGTGAGGCTTGCATAGTTATCCCGCAACTGGGTATTGATATAACTTAACAGGATAACCGGGGCTTTCGGTAAATTCATAATGGCTCCTTTCTGTAAACGGCAAACGGAGGAACCGGTGCCGGTGGATTGTGATGCGGCTAAATTGTAGCATAGGTTGAAGAAAATGTAAAGAAGAAGCGTGAAAGAAAGGAAGGACAAGAAATGGAACTGGCCGGAATTCTTACCAATCAGGTCGTTGTTATGTTTTTGCTGTTGGCGACCGGTATGCTTTTATATAAAATAGGGATGATTACCGACGAGGGCAACC
>JAZUBD010000115.1:0-1304 GCA_045638305.1 Lachnospiraceae bacterium | reverse complement strand
GGTCCATAATCCGGGTGCTCTCCATGTCCCTTTTAATCTCTTCAATCGCCCGAAGCTGGTCGTCGGTCTCCTCATACGGAAACAAATCCTCCAGTTCCTTCTGCCACACCGTATCCTCGTCACAGGCAAATCCCTTTTTCGCACTACGGAGGGCATACAGCTCCACCAAATCCTTCGCCAGGTCCTTTACGGCACCCTTTACTCTCGTCTTCGTGTTTTTCCATTCCACGGAATTCAGCTTATTTAATTTCGGCTTCTTTGCCGCATCCGCTGTCGCATATTTTTGTATCACATCAAGACCGGTAGCAGGCACGTAAAGATTGCCGCCGTCACCGTACTCAATCTTTACATAATCCTTAATCACCCGGTCTACTTCTATCTTTTCGATCCCCCGGTAAATACCGAGACCGTGATTTTCGTGCACCACATAATCTCCGAAGGACAAGTCGGAAAGACTGCCGATATGCTGTCCGTCGTAGGTCTTGTGTTTCTTTCTCTTCTTGTGTTCCGTACCGAAAATATCGCTTTCGGAAATCACGGCCCACTTAATCATCGGATATTCAAAGCCCCGGTGCACACTGCCGCTGCCGACTAAAATTTCCCCCGGCTGTACCTCACGGTCCGGGTCCTCACTGTAAAACGCTGACAACTCCCGTTCGCGAAGCTCGCCCGCCAGACGTTCCGCACGAAGTCTGGACGCACAAAGCAATACCACCCGGTACCCGCTCTTTTTCCAAGCGGACAAATCCTTTACCAAAAGCTCGAAATTATTGTTATAACCCGCCACGGAACGCACCGTCAAATCCAGACGCACTGCCGGTACCAGATAGGTCAGCTTCTGCTCCAACGCAGACAAAAGTACCGCATTTCCTCTTCCCAGATTCGCAAGCAACGTCTTATAATCAAACACCACATCCGCCTGCCCCGGCAAAATGTAACCCTTTTCCAAGCGGCCGGTCATACTCTGGGAAAACTCCTCCGCCACCGCATCTCCTTTTTCCGCAAGGCGCGCCGGCTCATCAAAAAACACGATAGTCTCTTCCCCGAACCAATCAAAGAAGGATACCGTATCCTCGTAAAAATACCGGATACAATGGTCCGCTCCCGCAAGACCGCCCATATAAGAAATCCGCTCGCAAAGCTCCTCGGTCTCTCTGCGAAGTCTGGCTCCCTCTTCCGTTTTCATTTCCTTCCGGAAGGCTTCTATCTGTTTTTCCGCTTCTTTCTGGAGCTTTTCGATCCCGACCTGCTTTCTCTCTTCGGATAAAATCAGCTCCGTAGCCGGATAAATGCAAATCTCCTCC
>JAZUBD010000114.1:0-2925 GCA_045638305.1 Lachnospiraceae bacterium | reverse complement strand
CGATCCGACTTTGAACGAGGAAGAGGGAACGTGGCTTAGAAACGTGACGAGAGCGATTTAAACGAAGTTGCAGACCGGGTGTTACTGTAATCCCGTTGGGATACCTTAACACCCGGCCTTCTTTTGCTTTCATTATTATTTTCCGTTAGTGTTTTGTAAAATGCAATTTAATTTCATTTATACCGAAAAAATCGGTCGTCTCATTCGTCATAGTAAGTGAAAGGAGTTTTGCGCCATGGACAAAACGAACTTAAGCGAACTGTTTCCGCGCGTACAGCGCGGGGATAAGGACGCCTTCACACAGCTTTATCACGACTTAAAACAACCGGTATTTACAATAATATACCGCATTGTACAAAACCGGACCACCGCCGAGGATTTGACACAGGACCTCTTTGTGAAGCTTTTTGTGTCTCCTCCGGATTCCACTGTCAAAAATCCGAGAGCCTGGATTTTCCAAACAGCACACAATCTGGCTATCGACGCACTGCGAAAAACGCAGCCGGCAAACATAGACGACGTGACACTTACTTCCGAGGAGCGCATGAATGCCATCGTCATCAAAACCGATTTGGAGCGAGCCATTGCCACCCTCTCCCGGGCAGAACGGGAGATACTTTCGCTCCGTGCAAACGGAGGACTGGGCTTTTCGGACATCGCTCGCATCACGGGGCAGTCCCTATCGGCGACCTATCGCTACTACCGTAAGTCTCTAAAAACCTTGCAAACCTTACTGAACGGAGGTACCCTATGAACGATATGACTACAACTCAAACGACCTACTCCACTGCTTTTGATTTATTCCAGCACTGGTGCAACGACGGATACCCGGACTATGTGACCGGTGTCTGGTCCACCGACGGAGGCAGTTACAATGTGACCGTCGGCATCACAAATGATGCTGCCGGAGAAGCCGGAAAGCAGGAGATTTTGGACTTAGTCGAAGACGATGCTTCTGTCAACTTTGCGCCTCAGACCTACACCCACAACTATCTGATGCAAATTCAAGAAGAACTGTTCCCATACTTTGAGCAGGATTTGGGCCTGGTTGCCACCGGATTGTATGACATGGAAAATTACATCGGTGTAGAAATTTTGTCCGCAAAGGCAAACGACAAGGCTACCCTTAGCTTCATTGCAGAATTGGAACAAAAGTACGGAGATGCGGTATCTATTTCCTATTCCGAAGGCTTCGCCACTACCACGGATGAAATCGGTCTAATGAATCCCCTGGCACCGTCTAACGCCGGGAAGACTTCCTTTTCTCCGCTGTTGGTCGCCGGGGCCATTCTGATTCCTCTTCTGGTCTTTGGAATCTATTTTGCCCTGAGAAAGCGCTTTGTCCCGGTGATGCAGACCAACGCAGGCGGGACGATTGCACACTCCGATAAGATTTCTGTAAAAGAGGTTGAGGGAATTGTAAAGGGCAGTTCTTTGACGGTTTCGAAGGAAGTGGATGAAAAGGTGATGGAAGAGATTGGAAAGGTAGAGAGGTAAACTTCTGCCCAATCAATACGAGACTCTTTTACAGTTTTTAAAATCCCTGTAAGCAAAAACAGAACGATATATCAAGAAAAATCCGATCTTCTTAGATTTTTCCCGACATATCGTTCTGTTATCTTTTATCCGCATTTATTATCTATCTTCTCTTCGGCACAAACTCAATCAGTATCTCCATATCCATCCCATCTGCCAGTCTCTGTAATGTCAGTATGGAAGGATTGGAAAGCCCCCGCTCTATCTTGCTGATATCTGCCTGATATATGCCGGTCTCTTCCGCCAAACGCGACTGGGTCATACCGACACTATCTCTTGCCGAGGCCAAACCTTCTGCCACCAAATTGGCAAGCCCCATTTCCTTTTTTCCTACCGTGATTCCGGACTCCCAAATTTCATCCGACGACAAGTCAAGCTCGTCGTTCCAGGAAATACCATAACCACCCGCATCCACTTTCACCTCGGCAAACAACTCCGGATTCGTCTCAAACTCCTTGAACTGCGGGAATACCGAACTCAGCATTCCAACATTATATTCTTTTTCCGTACCGTCCTGAAACACCGCGGACAGTTTTAAATTATTCAAAGGTTTTACCGATTTAATTTTTCGATACATATGCATCATCCCTCTCTTCTATCAAATTACCGGAAGAACTTCAAACTCTTGTGTTTCCCACATCTGAATCAGTCTTTCCCGATAATGCTCGATAAACTCTTTTACATAGGCCTGTCCCTTTACCGGCACATCGCCTTCAAACATCTCACCGTTTTCCAATGAAAACATCCCAACACATTCACCGTAAATTGCATGGATATGCGGTGGACTGTGCTCTTTTTGTCTTAGGTACATTTTTATTACAATTCCATGAAATCTGGCTATTACCGGCATAGTATCCCTCCCCTTCATTTTCTTATTTTTAGTATATAGGATAAATCCTATATTTGTCAAGTAAAATATGATAGGGACGATATCTTTTCTTCGTTACTCAACAACCTCCCCCATCGTCATCCCCGTCGCTTCATACAGCAGGTCCTTTACCACCTCATAAGAGCGCCCCGAAGGCTCTTCCGCACGTTTCTGCACATCCTCTTCTACCGGTATGCCAAACCAGCCCTTTTCAAAGGTAACCGCCTCTTCTGCATAGGTCGCCAAATCCACCGTCGCCGTTACAAATTCTTCTCCGATTCTCATGGTAATATAGTACTCTGTATTTTCCCCCGGTGTCGGAATCAGGTTCCATTCTACCTTTTCCTCTCCCACTACTTCCTTGTAATAGAAGTTGATGTTCTTATCCATGGTGGCATATTCCACCGTGGCCTGCCCGCCAACTTCCGGCGTGCCCTTTGTAAGCACCTTATCGCCGATATCATTGGTCTCTCCGTTTGCAAGTAGCCAATCAATCAGCTTCTGCTTTCCGAATCCCTCTG
>JAZUBD010000113.1:0-5235 GCA_045638305.1 Lachnospiraceae bacterium | reverse complement strand
GCAGGAGTCGTAGCGGTTGGCGATGATGGCATCACTCTGGGCCTTAAACGCCTCCAGATCGTTCACTACCTTACTACCGAAGAAGGTGGTGCCGTCCTCTAAGGTCGGCTCGTAAATCACCACCGTGGCGCCCTTTGCCTTAATACGCTTCATGACACCCTGAATGGAGGACTGACGGAAATTGTCGGAGTTGGCCTTCATGGTGAGACGGTATACGCCGACTACCACTTCCTTCTCCTGTGCGGCATTCCAAGCATTGTTGCCGGAGTAGCTGTAGTAGCCTGCCTTCTCCAGCACGCGGTCCGCAATGAAATCCTTACGGGTACGATTGGACTCTACGATAGCGGTCATCATATTCTGCGGCACCTCGGCATAGTTAGCCAGGAGCTGCTTCGTATCCTTCGGGAGGCAATAGCCGCCGTAACCGAAGGACGGATTGTTGTAGTGAGCGCCGATACGCGGGTCCAGACACACACCGTTAATAATCTGCTGAGTGTCCAACCCCTTCATCTCCGCATAGGTATCCAGCTCGTTGAAATAGGACACACGAAGGGCCAGGTAGGTATTGGCAAACAGCTTCACCGCCTCTGCCTCCGTAAAGCCCATAAACAACGTATCGATATCTTCCTTAATGGCACCCTGGGTCAGAAGCTCCGCGAACACCTTTGCAGCCTCCACCAGACGGGCATCCTTCATATCCGTGCCCACAATAATACGGCTCGGGTACAGGTTGTCGTACAGCGCCTTGGACTCACGCAAAAACTCCGGGCTGAACAAAATATTCGAGCTACCGGTCTTCTCACGGATACTCTCCGTAAAGCCTACCGGAATCGTGGACTTAATGACCATAATGGCCTCCGGATTGTACTCCATCACCAGACGAATGACGGACTCCACCGCCGATGTATCAAAGAAATTCTTCTGGGAATCATAATTGGTCGGAGCCGCAATGACCACGAAATCCGCGCCCGTATACGCCGCCTTGGCATCTAAGGTCGCCGTCAGATTCAGCTCCTTCTCCGCCAGATACTGCTCGATATAGTCATCCTGAATCGGCGACTTTCTGTTGTTAATCATCTCCACCTTTTCCGGCACGATATCCACCGCAACCACCTCATTGTGCTGCGCCAACAGCGTAGCGATGGACAGACCTACGTAACCGGTACCGGCTACTGCGATTTTGTAATTCTTCATAGTGATTCCCCTTTGTTTTATTCTCTGTTCGACAGATTGAACTTATGTATTTTTTCAATCCATGCCGCAAAATGTTTACATTCTGACAGCATTTTATTCATTCCTATCTCAGTAGACACAATAAGTCCGTCTCTGATTTTCGCATAATCCGGAATTGCACTAATGATTCTTTTGGATGGTGCTGTTTCTACAGAGTTGTTGATATGCTCCGGAGAGTTTGCTTCATCTCTCATTCTCTGTAATTGTAGCACCGCATCCGAATCATCTGTAATCGAATTAAAACATTGTGGGTCTGAAAACAGGACCGATTCGAATTCATGCAACATAAGATTAACAATTAGATTTGCTTGTCCCATGTCGTCACTGATTGCCTTTTCTATTGTTTCAATTCGTTTAAAAATGTCAGCTTCCGAACAATCTATCCCGGGTGTATCATCCGGCATACCATAATAATCAAACATTGTGGTCACAATCTCATGAGGATGGGATTTGCATATGATAGGAAGTTCATGTTTCATCTTCCCATAATTCAGTATACCGCCCTTATACTTCTTTGACGCGGTACGTTTCGTACTACAAATAATAGGACACACATAGATGTCATTATTAAAAAAATAAGGATAAAGAACATTGTTAACGAATGCTTCCTCCGTTTGTCCTTCACAATAAATATATACGTTTTTCATTTTGAGAGTCTACCTCCCAACACATTTTTCTTCCACAAATCGCCCAATGAATAATCCTCAAGCCATAACTCAAGATCCTCTTCTCTCAGTCTATTGAAGGTTGAGGACCCATCGGCCCCTTTATTTACAACCACAACCTCCTCTACACTAAATTCATTCAGCAATTCCACAGATTGTGTAGAAATAATAATTTGCTTTTTTGTCCCGATCTGCTTCACCATTTCAGCAAACATTGTGATTGCATATGGATGTAAACCAAGCTCCGGTTCATCCACAATAATTGTTGCGGGCTGCAACTCCGAAGGCTGAAGAAGAAGTGTAGTAAGGCATATAAATCTAAGCGTTCCGTCAGATAACTGTGACGCATTAAATACATCTTCGCACCCCTTCTGATGCCATTTTAGAACAATCTTTTCCTCATTTCCTTCTTGAGGTTCAAGCACGAAATCATCAAAATAAGGAGCTATAAGCCGTATTGTCTCAATGATTTCATCGTAGCTTTTCCGATAATTATTTTTCAACCTATATAAAAACGCCGCCAGATTAGAAGCATCAAACATAAGGCCCCGGTTATTGGAAATATTATGTTCCTGCTTTACCTTTGCTGCACGGCTCGTATCATGAAAATGATATACACGCCAATTCTGCTGTTCCAATATCGGTCTAACATAGCGATCAATCCCGTTTGAGACACCGCTCTCCCATCTGGATTCCTCATGAGCAGCTGCCACCTGACTCTCATATCCGTTATATCCATAAAACTCTTTTTTAAAAATAATACGATTATCATCCGTAGGAACCAAATAAAATCCATAGGAATTATTATTGAAATGGGCCTCAAAGAAAATCTCTTCCGTTTCTTTTCTTCCGTTATAAAACAAAGAATTGACACCACTCTGTTGTACAGAAAGCTGCAGATTCTTATTCAAAATATTTTGTAATAACGAAAAAGAAGAAATAAAATTAGATTTTCCCGCACCATTACTACCTATAAGCACATTAATACGCCCTAGCTCCAAACTACATTCTTTGATTGATTTATAACCTTTGATAACAATATGGCTTAGTTGACCATACCCCACGCTCACATTATCACTCCTTCCGTTATAAACATTTTACAGCATATTATAACATACCTGCCGTCAAATCTCAATACGTCATCCTTACCAAACTTTCCCCGCATTTTTGTGCAATCCGCACAATGCGTTTTAAGGTTCAAAAAGGCCTGAAACCCACCGGTTTCAAGCCTTTCCGACATATATATCCCTGTGCACTATTTCTTATTTATCTCTTTGCATACATCTTGTCATAATACTTCACATACTCCCCGGACGTACACTCCTCCATCCAGTCCATATGGTCCTTGTACCACTGGATCGTCAGCTTGATACCGTCCGCAAACATGGTGGTCGGTCCCCAACCCAGCTCTGCATTTGCCTTACTCGGGTCGATAGCGTAACGCTGGTCATGGCCCTTACGGTCTGCCACATAGGTAATGAGGCTTTCCGGCTTTCCGAGCTCGGCAAGAATAATCTTTACGATTTCGATGTTCGCCTTCTCGTTATGGCCGCCAAGGTTGTAAATCTCGCCTACCTCACACCTTCTCAAAAAACGTATCCGGTCTTCCCGGATCAAATATCTCATTACAAGTCATCACCGTAACCAGATTCTCCGTCTCGCTGAGATTAATAATATTGTGGGTCCAGCCCGGAATCATATGGATGGCCTCTATCTTATCTCCGGAAACCTCAAACTCCACAGTTTCTCCGGTATTAATATTTCTCTCCTGAATCAATCCGTGACCGGCAACAACGATGAACAGCTCCCACTTGGAGTTGTGCCAATGCTGCCCCTTTGTGATCCCCGGCTTGGAAATATTGATGCTGACCTGACCGCAGTCTTCGGTATGTACCAGCTCCGTAAAACTTCCTCTGTCGTCCACATTCATCTTCATGGCATACTTGAACTTCTCCGTCGGAAGATAAGTCAAATACAGCGAATACAGCTTCTTTGCAAAGGAACCCTTCGGCATCTTCGGCATCATAAGCGTAGTCGGCTGCTCCTTAAACTGCTGCAACAAGTCCACAATCTCGCCCAGCGTCACCTTGTGTGTTACCGGCACATAACAATATCTGCCGTCTTCCTTTGCCACAGTCTCCACACCGTCAAACTCACAGCGGGCCTCTTTCCCTTCCAGAAGGTCGTACATCCCCTCTACCAAGTCGTCAATGTAAAGAAGCTCCAGCTCCGTACTTCTATCATTTACGGTGAACTCCTCGTCGTTTGCTACCGCCCAACAGAAGGTACTTACTGCACTGTTGTACTTCGGTCTGCTGTGTCCCATGAGGTTTGGGAAGCGATACACCGCCACCTTTGCGCCGGTTTCATCAGCATAAGAGAAGAACAACTCTTCTCCCGCCTGCTTGCTTCTGCCGTATTCACTGTTACCGAAACGGCCCGCAAGGGTCGCCTGAATAGAGGAAGACAGCATAATCGTCGCCTTATTGTTATACTTCTTTAACGTATCCAAAATCTGGGATGCGAAGCCGAAGTTCCCCTTCATAAAATCCTCCGGGTTCTCCGGACGATTCACCCCGGCAAGATTAAAAACAAAGTCCGCTTTTTCGCAATAGCTGTCCAATTCCTCCGACTTTGAATCAATATCATACTCATAGATTTCCTCAATCTGAATCGCCGGTCTGGTCTTGTTCTTGCCGTCTCTGATATTCTTTAAATTGTTTACCAGAGCAGTACCTACCATGCCCTTTGCACCGGTTACCAATATATTCATAAGGACTTCCTCCTTAAATCTCTTTTCTCCAAACCATCTTGTTTACCACACCGGTATAAGACTGGATAATCTTCACTACCTTCGTGGAAACATTCTCCTCGATATAATCCGGAACCGGAATACCGTAGTCACCGTTGCGGTTCAGCTCCACTGCCGTATCTACAGACTGCAACAGCCCCTTCTCATCAATACCGGACAGGATAAAGCACGCCTTATCCAACGCCTCCGGTCGTTCTGTAGAAGTACGGATACATACGGCCGGGAACGGTTTGCCGATAGACGTAAAGAAGGAAGACTCCTCTGGCAATGTTCCGGAATCCGATACACAGCAAAACGCATTCATCTGCAAACAATTATAATCATGGAAGCCCAACGGCTCATGCTGAATCACTCTCTTATCAAGCTTAAATCCGCTTGCCTCCAGTTTCTTTTTTGAGCGCGGATGACAGGAGTATAAAATCGGCATATCGTACTTCTCTGCCATCTTATTAATCGCAGTAAACAAAGACGTAAAGTTCTTGTCCGTATCGATATTCTCTTCTCTGTGGGCAGAGAGCAGGATAT
>JAZUBD010000112.1:0-4929 GCA_045638305.1 Lachnospiraceae bacterium | reverse complement strand
CGGACAGGTTCTGTTTGTCACACCGAAGGGAATCGACGAATTGGTGCACCGGGCGGGAGAAACGGTGGCGGAGGCAATCAATCTTTGCTTTTGTAAGGAACTATTGTAAAGAAAAGGGCTGGAAAGGTGGAAGGATATGCGGGGAAAACAGTGGGTTTATCGTGCGTTTGCGAAGTATCGGGCAGCAAAGTGTGCGGGGAGACGGAAAAGATACGGAGAGGAAAGAAAGACGAAATTATATAGTAGCTTCTTTTGTCTGGCGGTAGGCCTTTTTGTGCTGTATGGGAGAGAACTCCCGTTGTTTCGCATGCCGGAGGCGGGGTATGGGATATTGATGCGATTGGCGAAGCATGGAAGAGAAACGACTGATGAGATGACACTTCCTGTGCACTATGCGGAGACGTCAGGAACATTTTTATCGATACAGCATTCCAAAGGCGTCATACCGGAGTATATTCCGTCGATAGAGGAGCCGGTCCCGGTGCCGGTAACGGAAATTTTGGAGGAACGGTTCGGGAATTTGGAACAGGTAGAGTTTCAGAGTTTTCTTTCCAACTATTATATAGAAGATGTGTCTACAAAGGCGACAGCCGAGGTATTGCATCCGGCGTCGTTGGCTGCTTATAATCCAACGATAACGAAAACGGGAGAACCTCAGATTCTGATTTTTCATACCCATGGGTCGGAGGGCTACGCAGACAGCAGAACAGGAGTAACATCGGATACGGTTATGGGAGCGGGGGAGGTGCTGGCAAAGGAACTGAGGGAAACCTACGGATACAATGTAATTCACGAGACGACGGTATTTGACCGGAAAGCAGACGGTTCCGATGACAGAAATAATGCGTACAATAACGCCTTGCCGGTGATTACTAAAATTTTGGAGGAGAATCCGAGTATTGAGGTGGTGATTGATTTACATAGGGACAGCGGCGATGCCAGAACCTCGATGATTAACGGAGTAAGTACCGCAAAGGTGATGCTGTTTAACGGCTTGTGCAGAACAAAGGACGGTCCGATTTCCTATTATTCCAATCCGAATCTGCAAGGAAATCTCGGCTTTGGTTTACATTTGCAAATTACCGGAAACGAGTTGTATCCCGGTCTTATGCACCGGATTTATTTGAAAAGCTACCGGTATAACATGCATTTAAAGGAACGGTATATTCTGGTAGAATTGGGAACTCATAAGAATACGGTGGCGGAGGCAAAGGCGGCCATGATTCCGTTTGCGGAGACGATTGCCACCGTACTGTCCGGAGGAGACGAAGGATGAAGAGGCCGGTTGGGTTGTTTTAGTGGGAATAAAGGCTTGATTTCAAGTGGGAAAGGGATTGCGTCCGGGGGTATCCTATGGTAGAATAGATAAGTACAAAGTACAATTGATAAGAAGGAGGATATTGCATGAAGAAAATAACGGACAGTGTATATTATGTAGGCGTGAATGACCATACGATAGATTTATTTGAGGGAATGTATGAGGTGCCGAACGGTGTGGCATATAATTCCTATGTGGTAACGGATAAAGAGATTTCTGTATTTGATACGGTAGATGCGGCTTATACGGAGGAGTGGCTTGCCAATGTAGCGGAGGTATTGGGCGACAGACAGCCGGATTATCTCATCGTACAACATATGGAGCCGGATCATTCCGCAAGCATCGAGAAGTTTGTACAGAAGTACCCGGAGGCAAAGGTAGTAGGAAATGCAAAGACTTTTGTGATGTTGCATCAGTTTTTTGATACGGATTTTACAAAGAACCAGGTGGTAGTTGCGGACATGGATACCCTTTGTACCGGAGAACATACCTTTACCTTCGTATTTGCACCGATGGTGCATTGGCCGGAGGTTATGGTAACCTATGACAGCAGGGACAAGCTGTTGTTTTCCGCAGACGGCTTCGGAAAGTTCGGAGCATTGGATGCGGAGGAGGACTGGGCCTGTGAGGCGCGCCGTTATTATTTCGGTATTGTAGGAAAATACGGTGCTCAGGTACAGACGTTGTTAAAAAAGGCAGCAGGACTTGAAATCGAGAAGATTTTGCCGCTTCACGGACCTGTTTTGACGGAGAATCTGGGATATTATCTGGGACTTTACGATACCTGGTCTTCCTACGGTGTGGAGTCCGAGGGTGTTGTGATTGCCTATGCATCCATTTACGGAAACACGAAAAAGGCGGCGGAACTTCTTGCAGAGGAATTAAAGAAGAATAATTGTCCGCGGGTGGTACTTACGGATCTGGCACGTTCCGATTGGGCGGAGAATGTAGAAGATGCGTTCCGTTACGGGAAGCTGGTTCTGGCTGCGCCGACCTACAACGGAGGAATTTATCCGGTGATGCGTGAGTTTATCGATAAGCTTACAGAGCGCGGATATTGCAAGCGTACCATCGGCTTTATGGAAAACGGCACATGGGCGCCGGTGACCGCAAAGCAGATGAAGGAGAAGTTTGCAAACAGTAAGGAAATTACGTTTGCGGAGACGGTGGTTACTATGAAGTCTGCGGTGAAGGCAGAAAATCTGGAGCAGATAAAGAAGCTGGCAGAGGAGTTGTGTCGGTAAAGAGGTTATCGAAACGAAAAAAGGGGGTTCGCATTCGGCGAACCCCTTTGCTGTGTACTTAAGCCCGGATGTCGAATCGGAACCGTTTCATGGACAGTGTAGTTTCGTCCTGCAAGAAATCGGTGACGATGTCTGGTTCTTTTTCGCGGTGCATGACAGAGGCGTTTAAGGAATAGCCCTTTTTCTGTAATGCCTCGGTAAGAGACGGGAGTTGTTCGGCAACCAGATTTTCCGCATCGCTTTCGTTTAAATAGAACTTTGCGGTAACATTTTGTTGCAGCATGGACAGATGGATATCTGTCGGACCGAGAGCATCCATATCCAAATGAAGCAGAATACTGACCTCTTTGTTTTTGGCAGAGAGGTCTTTTTTCTTTGTATATACATAAAGCTCTCCGTGAGTAAGCTGTTCCGTCAGTTTTAACGGCAACTGCACGTACGGGAAGATTTGATTTAACGTGTTCATAAACTGAAGATTATCTTGCATGTTGGAGGCAGTGTCCGCTACTGTTTTCATAGCGGAGGAGGCTGTCTCCGAGGCAGCCAGTTCGGATAAAGAAGCCAGGTGTTTTGCGGTACGGGCATAAAAGTCCTCTACGGCATGTTCCTCCGTCAAATCTTCAGGAGTCATGACAAAGCGATTTAGTACCGTTTTACCCAAAAGCTCCGAAAGGGCCGGCTCTTCCTTAAGTATGGAGGCAACGCGTTCCGAGGCACCGTTTGTTGCGGCGGAAGACAGAGCGGAGAACAGTTGGTTTGCGGTTAATGTACCGTTTGTAAAGCTTTCCCTTACCATCGGAAGCTCCGGGACATCCGTCGGAAGAGAATCCAGAGCTTTTCCGATTGCTTCATAAGAAGAATCGGACAGAAGCTGCTTTAACGGGAAAAACTCCTCGGAGCGGGCAGATGTGTCGGAACCGGTGATATTGGTTGATTCCGGGGTGACGGTGTCTTGGACAACAATTTTGGCGTCTCCCCGGAAAATAGGTGCGGATTCGGTGGCTGTAAGGGCATCTCCCGCAAGTGTCGTTACATTGGTGACAGACTGGTCGGAAGAGGTGCTTGCTGCGGTTTCTACCGTTTCTGCCGGAAGCTGTGCCGGGAGAGGTGGAGTGCCCGCGTTAACCGGAGCAGCGTCCGGACCGAAAAACTGCGCAAGAATTCCCTCGGTAAAGGAGGCCGAGACTTCTCCGTAGGAAAAGGCATCGGCTAATGCCGAGGTTAAGATGGCAGCCTGGCCGAGCAAACGATGTTCGAAGTTACGATAGGCTTGAAGCTGGGTGGTATTTTCCTTGGTGACCGGCAGATTATTTTTCATCAGGGCGGTCAGGGTGGAGAGTTCCACATCTTTATTGGCAGCGGAATACTGCATCATTTTCTGAATCATTTCTTTGCTTGCCGGAAGTCCCGCATTCAAAAGAGAACGGACAATCTCCGCTCCGTGTTGGGATTTCGGAAGCCCCGAGGCCTCTAAGGCCTTGTCAATGGCGGATTCCGTAAAGGAGGTATCGCCGTCGGAAAGAAGTTTTAAGGTAATCAGAACATCGTTGGTTTCCTGTACGAAAAACTCTGCCTCCTGTCCGATGGAAAGCTCCATGGCGGTACTGAGCTTTGCATGCAGAGTCTTTCCGTCCTCCAGACGGATGGTAACCTCGTTGCTGCGAAGGTCGGTGACTTCGCCCTTTACCACTTCCCCTTTGGTTAAGGTAACGGTATCCTTTCCGGACGAAAAAGAGGTACGTTTGGTTCCCGAAGCGCCTGTCTGTCCGATGGACTGCGGAAGTCCGAAAATATTCTGAAATAATCCCATGGTAAACGCCTCCTTTCCCGGCTGATTTAATCGACGTGTATTTGCTTTAAGTATAGCTTTTTTTTATGAGAATGGCAAGAAAATTCTGATAGCCGCTTCGGTTGACAATCCGGGGCGTTACATGGTACGATGTTTGCGTATGAAACGATTCGGGAATCGGCATCCGTGAAAGGAGGTATCGCTTTGAAAACGGCGTGTAATAAGCAACCGCAAAGTACAACAGATTTGTGGGAACATTTGCAGAAAAACAGATTTGTTCAAGAGGTTAAGGAACTTTCGGAAACCGATTCCACCAACCGGGTGGCAAAAGAACTGGCGGTATGCGGAGCACCGGAAGGCACTTTGGTGGTGGCAAAGCGTCAGAGTAAAGGGAAGGGGCGTCTCGGAAGGAGCTTTTTTTCGCCGGAGGGTGGTATCTATATGAGTATGGTACTGCGCCCGCAGATTGTTGCGGAGCGGGCACTGTTGATTACCACCTGCGGGGCGGTGGCGGTAGCCAGAGCCATAGAAAAGGTGAGCGGGTGTACCACCGGGATTAAGTGGGTCAATGATATTTT
>JAZUBD010000111.1:0-1404 GCA_045638305.1 Lachnospiraceae bacterium | reverse complement strand
AGGTGTTATCCTTACTTCCGTCATCAATAATCACAAGACGGCTGTCCGCGCCGGCCTTCACTGCCACCGGATGCCAGTCTTCAATAACACTCTGAATGGTCTCCTGTTCGTTATATGCCGGAATTACAATATACAACTTGTCCATTTCTTCCTTCTCCTTATTGGGTTTATTTTGCAAGCTTTTCTTCAAACAGATTTAATGCACTGCGCACTACCGCATCCATGTTGTAATAGCGGTACTCTGCCAGACGTCCGATGAAGAATACATTCGTTTCCTTGTCCATTTCCGCACGATACTTGGCGAACTGCTCCTTGTACTCTGCCGTCGGGAACGGGTAGTACGGCTCACCGTCGGAATTCGGGAACTCCTTTAAAATCGTGGTCTTATCATGCTTCTGCCAGGTCATCTTCTTGAACTCGGTGATTCTGGTAAAATCATAGTCATTCGGATAGTTTACTACCGGAGCCTCCTGATAGGACTCCATATCCAATGTTTCAAATTCAAAGCGGATGCTGCGGTATGCCATTTTCCCATACTTGTAATCATAGAAATAATCCGTCGGACCGGTATAAATGAGGGCATCGTACTCCAAATCTCCGATAACTTCTTTATAGTCCGTGTTAAGCATAATCTTGATGTTCGGATTCTTTACCATGTTCTCACACATCTTCGTATAACCGTGACGCGGCATGCCCTGGTACTTGTCCGCGAAGTATCTGGTATCGCGGTTGGTACGCACCGGAATCCGGGAAATAATGGAAGTGTCAATCTCTGCCGGGTCCAGCCCCCACTGCTTCTTTGTGTAGTTCTCAAAGAACTTCTGGTAAATCTCCTCGCCCACCTTACTCAGTGCTACATCGCGGCTGGTCTTAATCTCCGGAATATCCACCGCCTGCTTTTTGAAGAATTCCTCTACTTCAAAGGTATTTAAATTCAGATTATAAAGCTTGTTCACCGTCTCCACGGTAATCGGCATCGGAATCAGATTACCGTCCACATAAGAAAGCACTCTGTGCCAGAAATCATTCCACTTGGTAAACTGACTTAAATACTCGTAAACGCCCTTGTCGTTGGTGTGGAAAATGTGCGGTCCGTAATTGTGAATGAGTACACCGTCCTCATTGTAAGAGTCATATACGTTACCGCCGATATGTCCTCTCTTCTCAATCACCAATACCTTTTTGTTAAGGACATTGGCAATACGTTCCGCTACCGTCAGGCCCGCAAGGCCTGCACCAACCACTACATAATCAAACTTCATCCCTATTCTCCTTCCGTTTCCTTCTCTTTTATTTTATCAGCTTCTTGCTTGTATCATATACGGTAAAACGATTCTCATCCTCTCCGTAGGAAAATACCGCTTCATAGGTATCTGCAATTACATATTCCCTTGCATAAAAATA
>JAZUBD010000110.1:0-7099 GCA_045638305.1 Lachnospiraceae bacterium | reverse complement strand
CGACTCTCTGAAAGCCTGACTGCATGTACTGATCCTCATCCTTGCCAATTCCATATACATTTTACTATATCAAAAATTTGGAATTTGTCAAGGGTTTGTCTGAGAAACTTGCTTACAGTGCATTGTCGATTGTTATTTTATTGAACTCCTCCAACTTTTCCAACACCTTCAAATACAAATCCGCATATTCATTTTTCATATCACCGATTAAACTTGTCAGGGAAACTTTGTGAATCGTTGTCTGTTTATGAACTCTAACATAAGATAATTTGTCAAGATGAAGTAACGGATAGTTTGCCGGATTAATTTCTAAATCATACTCCGGATCCAAATTGGCTTTTTTCGTTACCGTTGATATAGGAAGAACCGTATAATCATTGTTCCTCGGTCCTCCTATAATCAAAACCGGTCTTTTCTTAAAACTATTTTTCTGTGTTATGCTATCATAATACGGAAATACAGTAGAATAAATCTTTCCGATCATCCCTGCACCTCCGCATCTTCGAATTCGTCATAAAACATATCCCATACATGGTCATACGGACGAACTTTCTTTGCATCCTCACGGATATCTTCAAGCTTCAACTTCTGATTGCCGTTTTCTCCCTCGTTCAAACCGACTCTGGCATTTCTCCAAGAGGTCTCTTTATGTGATAACTCACTTAGTTTCCACGATGCTAATGCACCATATTCCAGAATGATATTATTGATTACGTATTTGCACTCATCGGAAATATCACTGTCATAGTCCAAAATACCGTCTCTCGTGATAGAATTACGGATTTCTTTGCAGACCGGTCCGTATTTCCATCCTTCAAACTCACCTTCAAATAAAGGTTCATTCGTAATCGCCAGGGATTCTCTTTGCGCAAAATAAAGCAACTTATGCAATTTCATTTCATCAATCACTTCGCCGGTTATTTTTTTATACTCCGAAAAAACGTACTGTGCAACATTAATAATCTTTTCCATCCGCTCACTTCCTTTCATGCACAACTAAATTTCTCCATAAATCTTTAACATATTATTATACTACAGTTTTTTATACATCGCAACTTCTTTTTTATTACCCCTCCGTACAACCATTTGGATTTCAATAATACCATGTACATTTTAACATACTTACAACGAAAAATCCACCTCCGCATCATCACACTCCGCTTTCATTTTTCCACTTCTTACCTATCTTACCGATCACTACAACCGCTCCCACTGCCACTGCCGTCAAAATACTGTATACAATGACGTACGCTGTTTCCTGAGAAATCACATTGCCAAGATACGGTGTTGCCAGACCGTTCACCACCGGAGATACAAAGTCCACAAAGAAATGTGCCGCAAAAGCAATTCCCACGCCCAAAAGAGCCTTCTCCTTGCATACCATATAGCAGACTAATAAACTCATGGCCGTATGGAACAGTACACAAAGGATTCTCTCATAGCCTGCCAGATAAAATGCATATCCCGGTGTTTCTATCAAGGCCGTCTTTATCTGATTCAGCTGTTCTACAAGCTCCGCCGCATTCGGCACCGGTGCTGCCCCTGTCTGAACTACCATAGCATCAAAAGCTCCGCTGTTTATCATAACCGCATAAAGTAAATTGTTTACATAAGTCATACCGATTAAAATCATTGCTTCGATTCCGCCGTGTCCCAGTCCCGCTGCCACACCCTGCTGATAATTCATCCGCTTTTGCAGAATCTTTGCTACCGCAAACCGTGCCACCACTTCGAATAACGCTGCCGTCATTGCCAGTATCAGACAGTACACAATATAGTTATTCTCCGCAAAACGTTGGAACCAAGGAAACGTCCCTAATACATTCAAAATCGGTATTCGTATCAACACCTGAAGAATAAAGAATCCGGCCGCTCCCAGCAGCCATGCTTTCCACACGCCCTTGCCTTTGTTCTTTACACTATACACAATTGCCGCAACAATCGGACCAATCAATGTAACTATAAGTGTTACTATAATACCGATAAATGCTCCCGTACTTACCATAGTTATCCTCCTATTCGATATGTGCTTTCAAAGTTTCATACATCATCTGCATCTCATCCTTATCTTCCGTACTGAATCCGAACCATTTCCCGTCCGTATTCTTTACCATAAGATACAGCGGCACTTCTTTTAATAAAATCAGTTTCACGCTACCGTACTCTTTCAAATGATAATTTCCAAGGGCCACCCGGTCCGTTCCCGCTCCCCAGACTCTGGCACTTTCCGGTAGCTCTGACAAAAGATATACTTCTTCCACATCTTCAAAATACAGGCTTTCCCTATAATACAAACAACCTTTCACCTCAATTCGGTCCATCTCTACCGTAGCTTTTACCGTTCCGAAATCCAGGGGAAGCAATGCCACAGAAAGCCCCACACACATGATAAATGTCCCGATTAATACCCACTTTGTAATCGACCCCCATTTCGTCGCCATATTACTCGTGATTCCCAAGCCTCTGCTTTCCACAAAGGTATTGGTATCGTACGGATTGTAATAATATCCGTTTCTCCAGTACACGTCCTCGTCTTCTGCGTAGGTGAAATTTGCCGCAATCGCCAGCTCCTTTTTTGCCTGCCTTACTCTTCCGGCAGCTTTCATGAAACTGAATACAATAAGCCCCGTTACTGCCAGAGACAAGGGGATAAACAAAAGCAGAAAACTGTTTAACGCCTCCTCTCCTCGTCCTTCGGACGCTTTTTTTAAGTAGGAATGCAACCAAACCGTAACGAAAAACTGATAGCCACATAAAAGTGATGCCAACCAGGCAACAAATCCGGTCCAGGCCCTCTTTGATGCTTTGTTGAGCGCATAATTAATTTCCGAATCCTCACTGAGCACCTTAAGCTTTCCGTGAGCCATACGATGAAACATGTAACAAAGAAACAAAAAGGCCAGTACATTAAAAACTAATGAAACAAGCAGCACCGGATATTCTGTTGCACATTGGCCCCACCACAAAAAGCTACCGATACAAATCCATAACGGAATCCCCAGCAAAAGCTCCGACACCGGCATGGTCTTTTTCATCCGGCTGACAATGGAATCCACCTCCATTGATTTTTCCTTCGGTGGATTCCCCCAGCCCTTTTGCAACTTTAGCTCATACATCCGGTTCGTATACTTTTTAATCACCTTAAAATCCACAAAAATCACTGCGGTACACCACAAGGTCATATACAAAAACTGAAGCGCATCCACCCCAAAAGGCAGAAGCGGCAAGAGAAAATGTACACCTGTTGCCAGAAAAAGAATCCCCATCCACTTCCATAGTTCCTTTTTAAACGCTCCGACAATCCGTACTACATCCTCATCCTGCCTTTGTTCTCCCCGGATACTCATACAAAGCACATAGTCCGATTTCTTACCAACCAGAACCATGGCATCCCAAAGCATACACAGTTGCACAAACCAGGCCGTCCCCGCAATACTGAGCGCCATCGTCAGATCCCAATTCATACCTGTCACCTCCTATACTGTCTGTACTTCCTGAATCTGCATACTACCGTACACCTTCTCACAAAGCTCCATAAACTCGTTCTTCTCTAAACCTCTTACCGTAGCTTCCGCAATCAAAAGTAGAAGCTCCTCCTCCGCCTTTTCCTGGAACACGCCGAACTTATCCTTCTGCGGATTCACCTTAGCACCGTGTCTGCGGTCAATCTCAATAAACCCTTCGTTCTTTAAAATACCGTAGGCTTTATTCACTGTCATGGTATTCACACCTAAATCTTCTGCCATCTGACGTACCGTCGGAAGCCCTTCTCCCGGCGCAAGTTCTCCTTTGCCGATACCGACTACCACCGCATTCCGCAGCTGGACATAAATCGGAACTTCACTTGCCATATCTAACCTTATAATCATCGGTCCGCACTCCTTTCCGTCACATTCTATTTCGTTTTGTTATTGTCTTATTTGTATTACTTATTATAATACAAACAATATATATTGTCAATATAATTCAGCAATAGGACTATTAGCCTATATGATTCTTTCTGCGTAATACAGTAAACTATATAAAGTATCATCTTTTCAAAGGGGAATTTTACTATGGATAAAAATGTAAAGAACTTTGCGGAAGCAAACGGACTGAAGGTTGCAAAAAACATCGCCTACGGTAATCTTCGGGGATATGCCGCAACCGTATCGGTAGGTCAGGGCTTTGTACAGATTATTCTATCTACCTCATTCCCGGATGCCAACGACCAGCGTGCCGTGGAAGAAACCTTACGCCAGGCAAATCTTTCCAAGCAATACGGCGTATTGTCACTGGATTTCTTTCCGAAAAACATTCGTATTTCAATCGGCTACACAATAAAGAAGCACCTCACGCGGGCGGAATCCTTCCTTAACTTTTTCTGCCCGTTGCTTGATGAACACCATGCCACCGGCGTCAACATCTGTCCGGAATGCGGCGGCGATATTACCGCAGGCTGTTGGAAGCTGATTAACAGCATTGCATATCACTTACATACCGAGTGCGGTTCCAGAGTAAACCGTGACATCAACAACGCCGACCAAGCAAAGAAGGACAGCGATACCGGCAATTATGTAACCGGCTTTATCGGAGCCATGCTTGGTGCGGCTTTGGGCGGAATTGCATGGGGACTCATTCTTCTGATTGGCTACGTTGCCGCTGTCGTAGGTCTTTTGATCGGTTTTCTGGCAGAAAGAGGCTATACCTTATTAAAGGGTAAGAGAGGCATCGGAAAGGTTATTATCTTAATCCTTGCCGTTATCTTCGGTGTTGTATTCGGCATTTTCTTCTCCGATGCAGTCACACTGTTGATGAAACCAAGTGTGCGCTTCGGCGACCTTTCGGAACTATTCGCTCTCTTGTTCCAAAATGACGATTATATACGTTCCACCATCGGTAACATCGTACTGGGACTCATCTTTGCGGGCCTCGGCGTATTCGGTCTGTTAAGAGCCACCGGCAAAGAAGTATCCGATACCAAGGTTATTGATTTAGAATAAAAAGTGATAGAGACGTGCGCCGCCGGGCGCACCGCAACAAAGGCGGTTCTGCTCCATAAGAGTAAAACCGCCTTTTCATATACGATAGGAAATCATGCAATTCCCATCACTATAAAGCTTTCTCACATAAATCTCATACAAATAACTTTCTTAAGAACTCATTCGCGCTGTGACGCCAGAAGGTCCAGTCATGATAACCGTAATCGATATATAATTCAATCGGAACCCCTGCATTTTTTATCTGCTCCGCACTCATCCTTACCGCATCTACCATTCCTTCCTTGGTTCCGCAGGATACAAAGAACAGCTTAAACCGCTTTGCAAACTCCTCCGGATTCAGGAGAATACCGCTGTAATCGTCCTCCTCGTTCCGAATTACCAGACCACCGGAGAAAATACCTGCATTCGCAAACAACTCCGAATGTGCAAATACAATCTTCTGGGTTTGCATACCTCCCATGGAAAGGCCCGCCATGGCTCTGTTTTCTCTGTCCGCAAGCGTACGATAGGTGGCATCGATAAACGGCACCGCATCCTTCGGTAGCTCCGTAAGGAAGCCGCTCATGGACGGATGACAATTCATATCTGCCGGGAACCCGTAGCCCGTATTCATGACGATAATCATTTCCTTCATCTTACCGTCCGCAATCAGATTATCTGCCAGATTGGCAATCTTTCCCTGCCAAATCCAGCCCACCTCATTCTCTCCGCCACCGTGCTGGAGGTACAATACCGGATACCGCTTCTCCGGATTCTGCTCATAGGAGGCCGGGGTATACACATAGCAAAGCTTCTTGCGTCCTGTTACGGAAGAATCAAAATAATTCATATGGATGATTCCGTGGGGTACCTGACGAATACGATATTCCTCAAAATCCTCTTCCGGCATTTCCAGATAGTTGATGGTACGGAAACCTCCGTAGCCTACCTGGGCGTTGGTATCCACCACCTCTGCTCCGTTTACAATGAGGCCGTAATAGTGAAAGCCCTTTTCGATACCGGATACCTCACAGGTCCACCAGTCTTCGGCGTCAAGCTCCATCGGGAACCGGCCCATACCCCAAATATCTACCACCACCGTCTTTGCTTCGGAGGTGCGATACCAGAATCTTGCCGTTCCGGTCTTTGCATCCACAATCTCGTTGCCACTGTGTTCATCCTTATAGCGTCCTGCCGGTCTGCCCTTTTCATCAAAGTCAAAAATGAGTCCCTTATAAATCGGGTCAAACATCAGCATATGCTCCGCAAAGGTCTGGGCGTCAAGCTGCTCCGTGGAAAGCTTCGTCTCCGTGTAAGTAAAAGTCTCCTCCTCTTCGGAACCCTCGCCCTTAAAAATCAACTGAACGAAATCTCTGACACTGTCTCTCCATACATGCCAGTCATGGAAGCCAGGGTAACAACGCTGTCCGCCCTTTGCCCCCAGAGCAAGAAACTTATCCGTATACTCCTTCTGCGCCTCGTGTAGTCTTCCCTCTCCGGTACCTGCCGTCATCAACACCGTATCCATCGGATACTTATCCTGTACCGCTAAGAGTGCATCCGCCTCAATATCTCGCATGCCGGAAAATACACCGAGATGGGCAAAGAGCTCCGGGAAACGGGATACAATCTGAATCGCCTGCGCGGAACCGAGAGAAAGACCTGCCATGGCACGATTCTTTCTGCCCTTCTTGACCGCAAATTTACTTTCAACATACGGAATACAATCCTTGGTCAGCTCACTGCCGAAATCGCCCGGGAAGAATACCACTTCCTTGCCCTTATTAAAGGCATATCCGCAGCAAACCACGGCAATCATTTCCTCGCACTTGCCTTCCGCAATAAGATTGTCTAAAATCAAATTCAACTTTCCGTTCCAAATCCATCCGGTCTCATCCTCGCCCACACCGTGCTGGATATACATCACCGGATACTTCTTTCCCGGCACCTTACCGTAAGAAGCCGGCGTGTAAATGTAACACTTTTTCATATGGCCGTTGATATGTGAAGTATAGCTGTGAATCTGTACATCTCCGTGAGGCACATCCTTCAAAAACCAGAAGTCGTCCTGCTCGTTCGGAATCTCAAAGAAATTGGTAGCGTCGAAACAACCGTAGGCTAACGGTGCGTTCGGGTGT
>JAZUBD010000109.1:0-2368 GCA_045638305.1 Lachnospiraceae bacterium | reverse complement strand
GCACAAAAATACTGAGCTGACCGTTTACCAAACGATGATTGTAGCGGAACAAATTCTGAATCTCATAATGCAACCGCTCATCATAATCCTTAAACTTTTCCTTTTCTTCTTCCTCGGTAATCTGACCGGTCTTCTTCTGCTCACGGAGCATCTCGGAGTATTCCTGGTCAAACTCATTCTTAGAAGGCTCTCTCTTTCCCTCGTATACCCAGGAAAGCCACTCCCGGATCGAAAATATATGGCATCCGTCCGCTTCGGTATTCACCGGCTCCGACACCAGCTTTTCCAGCTCCAACAGCTGGGCACGGGAAATCAACGTTTCGTCTACAAAACCGAACTCCAGGAACAGGCGGATCGGCAGCGCAATGTCCGTATCCTCCATTCCGTAGGTCTTTCGGAAAATAATCTCGTATATCTGATAAAAAATGTCGGAAACTTTTCTTCTGAGACGACGTACCTCATCCTCGGTGGATGTCTTATCCTCCAAGGCCGCAAAGCTCTTTAACAGACCGGTAAACTCCGCTCCTGTCTCTGCGGAAACACCGGCAAAAGAAAGAATCTGCTCCAGTGCATGTTCGCACGGCTCCTCGCCCTCTGCCACATGCCCTGCACCCTGCTTTCTTGCCTCTCTCTTTTTCTGATAGCTTTCAAACGGTTCTCCACCGCATTTTTCAAACAACGCAGCAAGCTCCGTCAACTTTTTCTCCGCCACGTCCCTTAACAACACCGCCGCTTTACGGGTTTCCTCCGTGGTTGCCTTTTCTTCCAGGGAACAAAAATAGAAAAACAGGTTGTCCGCGCCTCCGTTCATCAATACAGAACCCTGACGTCGTAAAAACGCCCCAAACTTTTCACACTCCTCAAATAACCACCGGAGAATGGTAACCTGCTCCTTAATATGACGATATGCCACCTTCGCTCCGCAGGCAAAATAATTCTTCTGTGCCTCTCCCGGAATCTTCGCCGACTCCAGATAGTACTCCAGCCATTCCGGGCTTTCGGACAGCTCTGCTCCGCCCTTTCCGGCATTTGGCATATCCGCCGCGCGCAATTCCTCCGCCTTACAACGGGCACAATACTGACGGTATAATTCCTCTACGGCATTCGGCAATCCCTTTGCCTCCTGAAGATAACATCCAAGCTTCGTATATAACTCCGTAATCAAACGCCCGAAGGTTGCGGTTACTCTGCCGCTGTATTCCTTATTCCCGTCCAAAAACGCCAACAACTCCGCATCGGAGGTTGCGGAAAACGCAAAAACCGTCATTTCCTCCGTTGCAATACAGTCGGTATTATAGGTGCCGGCATACATATCCCAGATTCCCAAAAAATCGCCGCTTACTACCGGCAAACAAACACTGGAGTTTACCAATTTCCCTTTGCCTTTGAGCACGACAAAAACACCGTTCGATTCCGTTCCCGCCTCAAACAGCTTCTCGCCCACCGGCACCTGATTCATCGCATTCATTTTCATAGTAATCGCCATTTTTCACCCCACAGTAAAAATAATGATTCCAAAGAATAGTATACTCCTTTTTCATCGTAAAGAAAAGCTATTTTTCAATCTTCTTGCCGTTTCGACGCAATTCCCGAAAAAAATTCTGCAATAATTCGCCACATTCCTCCTCCAACACACCTTTTTCGAACTTTACCTTATGATTTAACCCCGGTGTATTGAGAATATTTAACACGGAACCCGCACATCCGGCCTTCGGATTCATGCACCCGGCCACTACCCGCGGTATCCTTGCCTGCACAATGGCCCCGGCGCACATCGGACACGGTTCCAGCGTCACATACAACGTACAATCCTCCAACCGCCAGTCAGCAAAGAGCTTACTCGCTTTTTTGATAACCGCCATCTCCGCATGGGCAAGGGTGGTTTTGTCCGTATTCCGCCGGTTGTAACCTCTGGCCACCACCTTCCCATCCTTTACCAGCACACAACCGATGGGAACTTCGGAAAGCTTCGCTGCCTTTTTGGCCTGCCGGAGTGCCTCCTTCATAAACCGGGCATCCTCCGCTTCTTTTGTCCGTTGCTGTTCCAGACGCACAGCGGCTTCCCTTTCTTCCTTCTCCTGTTTTGCTTTCATACGGCGCAAATAGGCACGCTCCTTCGCCTCTTTGTCCGTCATTTTATTTTGTATCTTCTTCTCTCCCTCACTGCTGTCCATCTGACACCTCTGTTTTATAATACTCTCGTTCTTCCTCCGTCACAAAGCCCAGTTTCCGGTATAACCGCTCCGCCGGCTCGTTTTTTGAGGATACCTGCAACCGCATCACCGCCTCGTCCCGGATCGCATATTCCTTTGCGATTTCTATGAGCAACCGGGTAGCCATACCGGTTCAAGTCGGAGGCCAAGCGGTC
>JAZUBD010000108.1:0-3227 GCA_045638305.1 Lachnospiraceae bacterium | reverse complement strand
ATAAGGAGCAGGCAAAAGAGCGTGCCGTTGAGATGCTTCGTCTGGTAGGCGTAAATGGGCCGGAGAAGCGTATCAAGCAGTATCCGCACGAGTTTTCCGGCGGTATGCGTCAGCGTGTTATGATCGCAATGGCACTGGCTTGTGAGCCGGATATTCTCATTGCGGATGAGCCGACCACGGCACTTGACGTTACGATTCAGGCACAGATTCTTGACCTGATTAAGGACCTGCAGAAGCAGCTTGGTATGTCCGTAATTCTCATTACCCATGACCTGGGTGTTGTGGCGGAGATGTGCGACGAGGTTATCGTTATGTATGCCGGTGAGGTGTGCGAGCGCGGTACCGCAGATGAGATTTTCTATAACCCGAAGCATGAGTATACCAAAGGCCTCATGCGTTCCATTCCGACGGTGAGCGATGAAGATCGCCGTTTGGAGCCGATCGGCGGTACGCCGGTAGATTTGCTTAACATGCCGGACGGTTGTCCGTTTGCTCCGCGTTGCGACAGAGCCATGAAGGTTTGTCTGTCCCACAAGGCAAAGGAAATCGGCATTAACGAGAATCATGCCGCAAGCTGTTGGTTTAACTTTAAGGATGCCATCGCAGAAGGCAGAATGACTGAAAAAGAAGTGGAGGAGATGTACCGATGAGTGAATCCAAAAATCTTCTCGAGGTAAAGCACCTCAAGCAACACTTTGATATTCCGAACGGCTTTATGAAGTCCCTGAAGCTTAAGGCCGTGGATGATGTAACATTTGAAATTAAAGAAGGCGAGACCCTCGGCCTGGTAGGTGAGTCCGGTTGCGGTAAGACCACGGTAGGTCGTACGATTTTGCAGCTGTATAAGCCGACGGCCGGCGAGGTTTGGTTTGACGGGAAGCTCATTCAGAGCAAGAAGTCCATTGCGGAGTTCCGTAAGCAGGCGCAGATGGTATTCCAGGATCCGTATTCTTCTCTGGATCCGCGTATGACCGTCAGTGATATTATCGGAGAGCCGTTAGATGTTCACAAGTTGTACGGCAACAAGAAGGAAAGAGAAGAGAAGATTCTCCATCTCATGAGCTTGGTTGGCCTTAACAGTGAGCACGCATCCCGTTATGCCCACGAGTTCTCCGGCGGACAGCGTCAGAGAATCGGTATCGCAAGAGCACTTGCGGTTGATCCGAAATTTATTGTTTGTGACGAGCCGGTATCTGCCCTTGACGTTTCCATTCAGGCGCAGGTTGTCAATATGTTTGAAGATTTGCAGGAGCAGTTAGGTCTGACCTATCTGTTCATTGCACATGACCTTTTGGTAGTAAAGCATATTTCTACCAGAATCGCGGTAATGTATCTCGGAAAGATGATTGAAATCGGACCGTCCAATGAGTTATATCATCACCCGATTCATCCGTATACCCAGTCTCTTCTGTCTGCGGTTCCGATTCCGGACCCGAAGATTGCAAGAGCAAACGAGCGCATTCACCTGTCAGGTGATGTACCGAGTCCGCTTCATATGCCGAGCGGTTGCCCGTTCCGTACTCGTTGCCCGCGTGCAACCGAAAAGTGTGCGGAGGTGATGCCGGAGCTTAAGGAGATGGCACCGGGACACAAGGTGGCTTGTCATCACGTATAAGCACCAAAGAGAAGGTAAAACGGTACAGGGAGTGTTGGGGCTTCATGTATGTGTTTATAGCCGCATGAGCGGTTATAATAGATGTTTTTAAGGAGGAAAAAAAGAATGAAGATGAGAAAACTTCTGAGTGTATCACTTGCATTAGCAATGGTACTCGGCTGCATGGCATTTGCCGGATGCGGCGGATCCAAGTCCGATGCGGGCGCTATGACGTTAAACGTTGGTGCTTATCCGGACACGGTTGACCCGGCTCTCAACTCTGCAGTTGACGGTGCAACCTATATTGTTCACACCTTTTCCGGTCTTGTTGGTTATGAGCAGGACGCAAGCGGAAAGCTGGTTTTGGTTCCGGAGTGTGCGACCGAGCTTCCGACCGGTGTAAAGACCGACGACGGAAAGACCGCTTACACCTTCAAGCTTCGTGAGGGCTTAAAGTGGAGCGATGGTACTGCTCTTGATGCAAACGATTTCGTTTATGCTTGGAACAGAGCAGCAGATCCGGCTACCGCAGCAGACTACGGTTACATGTTTGAGGTAATCGACGGTTATGCGGAGATGATGGAAGGAAACGGCAAGTTAAACGTAACCGCTTCCGCAGACGGTACCGAACTTACCGTTGTGCTTCCGGTTGACGTTCCGTATTTCCATGAGCTTTGTGCATTCCCGGCTTACATGCCGGTTCGCCAGGATATCATCGAGGAGAACGGTGATGCTTGGGCAACCAAGCCGGAGACCTTCATCGGTAACGGTGCATACAAGGTAACCGAGTTCACCCAGACCCAGATGGTTCTTGAGAAGAACGAGCATTTCTATAATGCAGACAAGGTTGTAACCGATAAGCTTATTTTCGCGTTCAACTCGGATGATGCTTCCCTTTTGACCAACTTCCAGAACGGTTCTTACCTGTTCATCGATTCTGTTCCGAACGATGAAATCAAGTCCCTTCAGCAGGGTGAGTACAAGGATGAGTTCTTTGTAACCGGTCAGCTTGGTACCTACTATGTATCTTTCAATGTGAACGACAGTGCGTTAGACGGCTTTACCGAAGTAGAGAAGGCAAAGATTCGTCAGGCTCTTGGTCTTATGATCGATCGTAACTACATCGTTGAGGAAATCGGTCAGGCCGGTCAGGTTCCGGCTGCAGGCTTCGTAGCAATGGGTCTCACCGAGCCGGATGGCAAGGAGTACATTGCAAAGAACGGTCCGGCTCGTGACGGTGCAGGTTACTATAGCGTAGCAGACGCTGATTACACTGCAAACTGTGATGCAGCTGTAGCTCTCTTAAAGGAAGTTGCTACTTCTTCCAAGAAGTTTACCGTAGACGGTAACAAGGTAGTTGGTTTCCCGACCCTTACCTACATTACCAACGATGGTTCCGGTCATGAGGCGATTGCAGCTTACCTTCAGCAGGTATGGGGTAACTACGGCTTCGAAATTAAGGTAGAGGTTCAGGAATGGGCTACTTTCCTTAACACCCGTAAGGAAGGTAACTACTCCATCGCTCGTAACGGTTGGTTAGGTGACTACAATGACCCGATTTCCTTCCTTGACATGTGGGTTTCCGGTTCTGGTAACAATGACTGTCAGTTCGGTAAGTCGGATCGTAGCCATG
>JAZUBD010000107.1:0-17785 GCA_045638305.1 Lachnospiraceae bacterium | reverse complement strand
GGGAGAAAAACGGCACTTCCGCTTCTCCGGCCACCGCCTTTGCAAGTAACGTCTTACCGGTACCCGGCGGTCCTACCAAAAGCGCACCCTTCGGAAGCTTTGCACCGATACGGGTATACTTTCCCGGATTATGAAGAAAGTCCACCATCTCCGTCAGAGACTCCTTTGCCTCCTCCTGACCCGCAACATCTTTAAACGTCACGCCGGTTTCCTTCTCCACATATACCTTTGCGTTACTTTTACCGACGCCCATCATACCACCGCCACTCTTACTGAGCATGCGGAATACAAAAAACATAACGCCGTAAATCAACGTAAACATCAATACATAACTGAGAATCGAACTTACAACCGAATTCGCCTTATCTACGGTTATCCTGCTGTAAGCCACCCCTGCCGCCTCGCAGCGTTCCTGAATTTTATTTCCGTCCTCCAAAATGCCGGTATAATAAGTAAGGGTAAAACTCGGGAGTGCCTGAGATTCCTTCTTCGGAAAAATCAAAAGTCTTCCGCCGTCGGAATCCACCTGAACTTCCGACACATTACCGCCCTCCAGCATTGTAATGAACTCATTGTACGTTATTTTCTTATTCGTTCTTTCTTCGACCAGATTCATCATATAAAAAAACGTCATAACCAAAACCAGCGCTATAATCAAACAAAAAATCATACCGCTCCGGTTATTCTGCGGGGTTTTCCCCTTCTTTCCGTTATTACCTGTATCTCCCATACTTTTTCCTTTCTATCTTTAACTTCCCAGCCGCCTGTATCCCGGATGTGTTGTTCCAGTTGCAAACACTCCCCATCCTATGCCTATTATATAAGTACTAATCCGTTAAATCAATAGCAGAACTCTAAATTTTTTCGAAAAAACGAAAGAATTTGTGTTCTCCGTTCCAAACCCTACAATACATTATATAAAGAAACTGCCGAATCGCACACTTCCGGTAATCGATTCGACAGTTCCGTTTTTACCTAAGGGGACGTAATTTCCCGGCAAACAAAAAATTCTCCCGCATCCCCATTGCCTGTTTTACATTTGCCCGCGCCTGCTGATGTTCCCTGATCGTGCGGTCCAGTCTCCGGTAGCGTTCCTCTTCCCGTTCCTCCTGTTGGCGGAACAAAAAGCGTAACTCCCTTGCCATTCGTTCCGATACTCCCTCCTCTATTTTTTGAGATAGATTTTCATTATTTCTTTGCAACAGTTCTCCCAACCATTTGCTCATTCCCTCCTGTAGCATACGCATCCCTTCGTTACGTTCCTCCCCGACTGCCACAGTACGATTATCCGTTCCCGATACACACAAGGAGAAACTCTCTTGTTTTTCCTCCACTGTCTGCATTTCTGCATCCGTCAACTCCGGCTCCGCCTTCGATACAGGCTCTTCGGACACGTTCTTTTCCACCCTTCCGGAAAATACCGCTTCCTGCTCCGCTTCCAAACCGATAATCCGGTTGCGAAGCTCCGTCAGTCTTTTCTCGGGAAGTGCCGCCACCTCCTTCATGCGTTCTCCCATTGCTTTAATCTGACGCAAACCGAATCCCGCCTCTTTCAATCGCTTCACATCACGGAACATTCGTATTTGTGTCTCCTCGTAATAGCGGTGTCCCGCTGCATTCCGCGGCACCTCAAGTCCCAATTGATTCTCCCAATACCGCAATGTATATACTTCCGTTTCCAATGCCTCCGCCGCCTCAGATACCAGATAAATCTTTTCCATATGTATACCCCTTTCCGGTCTTTCTAATTTTACACAGTGCTTGTCCTTGTTCCCCAGTATAACGAAAAAAGGAACAGATACGCAAGTATCTGTTCCCATATTTTCCCAAAACCATATGACCGGTTTATTTCTTTTTCGACAAAAATCCATTCCTGCAACCGCAACCATTTTATTGCTTTCGGTTATCCAAATTGGCAAACTTTGTGTAATTGCCGAGCCATGCCAGCTTCACCGTACCCGTCGGACCGTTTCTCTGCTTACCGATAATAATCTCGGAAACTCCCGGCTCTTCACACTTTTCTTTGGTATAGTACTCGTCTCGATAAATAAACATTACTACGTCCGCATCCTGCTCGATTGCTCCGGACTCTCGAAGGTCGGAAAGCATCGGCCGTTTATCGTCACGGGACTCCACCGCACGGGAGAGCTGTGACAACGCAATCACCGGACAATTAATTTCACGAGCCAGCGCCTTTAAGGAACGGGAAATCTCGGAAATTTCCTGCTGTCTGGACTCAGACTTTTTGCCACCGGACATCAACTGCAAATAGTCGATAATTACCAGCCCCAGGTCCTTCTCCAGCTTAAACTTTCTGCACTTAGAGCGCAGCTCCTGAATGGAAATACCCGGCGTATCATCAATCATAAGCGGGGACTCACCGGTGAGTCTCGCACTTTCCATCAGTTTTGCCCAGTCCTCGTCCTTCAAATCACCGGTACGCATGGTCTGGGAATCCACCTTGGAATTCATGGCAAGAATACGGTTGACAAGCTGGGTACGGGACATTTCCAAACTAAAAATTGCCGTCGGAATCTTACTCTTTAACGCAACGAATTCCGCAATATTTAATACAAATGCCGTTTTACCCATAGACGGACGTGCCGCCACCAGAATCAAATCCGAACGCTGTAATCCCGCCGTCTTATAATCCAAATCATAGAAGCCCGTTGCAATACCGGTTACCGCACCGCGGTTCTTTGCTGCATTTTCGATATTTTCAATGGTTTTCAATACGATACTGCGGATATCCTCGGTATCGCCGCTGCCACGGCGCTGTACCAGTTCAAATATCTGCTTTTCCGTATCCGACAAAATCTCATCGGTATCCTTTTTTCCAAGGTAACAGTCGTTGGCAATGGCCTCCGTCACCTTAATCGTTCTGCGCTTGATTGCCTCATTCTTTACGATTTCCGCATAGAATCGCACATTGGCAGAGGTCGGTACCGAACCGATTAATTCATTGAAATACTTTAACTCATATGCCTCCGGCGGAGCATCCTTTTCCTTTAAACGATTCTGCACCGTAAGGATATCTGCCGGCTTTCCTTCATTAAATAATTCCGTAATAATTTCAAACAGAAGGCCGTACATAGGATTGTAAAAATCATCCCTGGTCAGCATCTCCGCAACCGTCATAATCGCTTCCCGGTCAAGCATCATGGAACCGATGACCGATTGTTCCGCCTCCGTACTGTGCGGCATTACCCGTTTAATCAGTGCTTCATCCATGTATAAAACCTCTCATCACATCAAGTACCGTACTTATGCTTCTACTACCTTTACCGTAAGCTCCGAGGTAACTTCCGGATGAAGTCTTACCGGAACAATGGTGGTCCCCAGAGTACGAATCGGTTCCGGAAGCACCAGCTTCTTCTTATCTACATCCAGCTTTAACTGTTCCTTCATAGCCACTGCAATTTCCTTCGTGGAAACAGAGCCGAAAGTACGTCCGCCTTCGCCGGACTTAATCTTTAATGTCACACTCAGCTTTTTAATCTGCTCACCCAGTGCCTGCGCTTCTGCCAGTACTTCCTGTCTGTGCTTCTCTTCCGCCGCCTTCTGTAACTTTAAATCGTTCATGGTCTTTGCAGTCTTCTCCACACCGAGCTTCTTCGGCAGGATAAAGTTTCTCGCATAACCGTCACTTACCTTTACAATCTCTCCCTTTTTTCCGAGACTCTTCACATCCTGTAATAAAATCACTTCCATTGTCTTTCTTCCTTTCCGTTATAATTTAATTTCACCTTCCGAAATCATTTGACGAAGAACATTCTTCACGCGTTCTACAGCCGTAGGCACATCGCAATCATCAAACTGTGCACCGGCAACACTCATGTGGCCGCCGCCGCCCAATTTCTCCATAACCACCTGAACATTTAATTCATCGATGGAGCGGGCACTGATATAAATCTTTCCTCCGAACTGCGTAATCACAAAGGAGGCAATAATTCCGTTAATATTCAAAAGCTCATTTGCCGTCTGTGCCGCCACTACCGTCGGACTGTCTACGCCCTCGCTGGCAGATACGGAAAACGCAAATCTGTTTTCAAAAATCTCTGCTGCCGCTACGGACTTCGCCTTTGCATAATACTCCGGCATGTCCGTACGGAACATCTTACGAATACGGGTCACATCCGCACCGTTTCTGCGCAAATATGCCGCTGCCTCAAAGGTACGTACGCCGGTCTTCGTTAAGAAGTTGTTGGTATCAATCATAATACCCGCATACATAGCATCTGCTTCTAACGGCTTCAACTTCAAGCCGTCACCGATATACTGTAAAATTTCCGCAACCATCTCACATGCAGACGACGCATACGGCTCGATATAGGACAACACCGCATTCGGAATCGCCTCGCCGGTCTGTCTGTGATGGTCTAAAATCACAATAGTACGGGTCATGGAAAGAAGCGCCTCGCATTCCGTATAATTCGGCCGATTTACGTCTACCACTACCAACAGCGTCGCATTATCTACAAGTTCCTGAGCCTTGGCACTGTCAATAAACATGTCCTCCTCATAATCCGCATTTCCTTGGAACTTTGTCAACATCGGACGAATGGAACTGGTCACTTCGTTAATCACAATATGGGCTTTTTTATTCAACGTCTTGGCAATGCGGTATACACCGATAGCGGAACCGAGAGAATCGATATCGCCGATGGAATGTCCCATTACCACGATACGCTCCTTACCCTCCATAAATTCCTTTAAGGCATGGGCCTTTACACGAGCCTTTACACGGGTAGTCTTCTCTACCTGTACCGCCGCGCCTCCGTAATAAGAAATCTTATTGCCGTCCTTTACTACCGCCTGATCACCGCCACGGCCTAATGCCAGGTCGATTGCACCGCGGGCCATTTCGTATCCCGCAAGGTAAGACTCCGCATTTACACCGAGCCCCATACTGATGGTAACAATCGGTGCATCATTACCGATACTGGAGCCACGGACTTCCTCCAAAAGAGAGAATTTATTTGCCTGCAACTGCGCCAGATACTTATGCTGAAATACGAAGATATACTTGTCCTTTTCCAGCTTTTTAATAATGGCATCAATGCTTACCATGTACTTGTTAATCTTTCGATCTACCAGTGCGGTAAGCAAGGAACGCCGCACCTCATCGATATTCTCGAATGCTTCCTCATAATTATCAATATACAAAAGACCGGTAATCAGCTTCTGATCCTCGTTTTCCTTCTGTAGCGCTACAATCTCTGTCTCATCGTATAAATACAACGCAACCAGTTCATTGTTATGACTCTGCATCTCCTGCCACAAAATGTCCTCATCAAAACTCGGAGTATTTACTACCCGCAGGCAAACCTCAAAATTACGCTCACCCACTTTTACATGAAGACTTACATCATTCTCCACCGTCGGCAGATTATCCGATGTAATCTCCGGAATAATCGTTTTGATGTTCTTTGTCTTAGGCGACACATCCGCCAAATCCATAAACTCATCATTGGCCCAAAGAATGATACCCGACCTATCCATCACCGCATACGGAATCGCCAGTTCCTTCAGTAACCTTCTCTGAACCTGGCTGTAACCCGCGGCAAAGCGCACCATCTCATTTACAATCAACGGCTTCTTTACAAAATACAATACAAACGCAATCACTGCGTAAAGCACCACAAATATGGCCATAATTCCCGCAGCTGCTTTATCTACCGTAAGTATACTTAAATTCATGCAAATCAAAAGGATTGTCAAAAAAATCGGCCAGTTAAGATACAGCCGCATCGCTCCTTTTAATTTAATGATTCGTCTCATAGCGTTCTCCCTTTATGCTTTGTCTATCTAAACAACAGTAACTGCTCTCCTGCCCGATACAGGCAGGCTCAAAAACAGTATACCACATTTTACCTCCGCTGTGAAGCATTTCTTTTGCCCTAACTCAACATCCCGCCGGCCATACCTCCCAGGCACACCGGAATCGCCACCCACATAATATCTCCCATCGGTACATCCTTCATACAAACCGCAAGTAAAGCATACATCACAAAGTACACGCTTCCGACACAAAGCCCCCACAAAAAACGATTCACCTTCCGCTTCTTCCCCAGTAAAAAGCCGCCCACTGCCGGCGCAAGTACATACCCCGCTATCATCAGCTTTGATACCGTATCTTCTCCCAGACCCGCCTTTAACATAAGCACAGCAATCACTACCAGAAACAAAATTGTCACAACCACCGAACTTCCTACCGCAATTCCCACTTCTTTTATTACCTTCTTATTCTCCATTTCTCTTCTCCTGTTTCTCTCTTTGTTTCACTATATGAGAACAAGTTTCCTTACATTCCCTTGTTCCGTATATTTTTTTGTGATATACTGCTTATATTACAAAGAAAAGGAGTATCCTATGATTGACCTTCATGTACATTCCAATCACTCCGACGGCACGCTTTCCCCGGAAGATCTGGTTGCACTTGCCTTGCAATCCGGAGTTTCGTCATTTGCACTTACGGACCATGATACCGTTTCCGGCATCGCAAAAGCAAAAGAAGCCGCTGATCGCTCTACCGATTCCGAGCTTCCTGTTATCGTCATTCCCGGCACTGAGATTTCCGCCGCATACAAAAACAGAGATATCCACATTTTAGGCCTTTTTATAGACGAAGCCGATTCCGTTCTGTTACAGGCATTGGAAGATGCAGTCCGCGCCAGAGACCTTAGAAACGAGCAGATGGCAGAACGTTTCCGTGCCCTCGGCATTCCGTTAACGCTGGAGGAATTACGCCGCAGTAATCCGGATACCGTAATTACCAGAGCCCATTTTGCAAAGTATCTGATAGAACACGGTCATGTCAAAACATCCGAGGAAGCCTTCAAACGCTATTTAAATTACGATGCTCCTTGCTTTGTTCCGCGGGAATATATGCAACCGGAACGTGCAATCTCCCTGATTTTGCATGCCGGCGGCATCCCGGTATTGGCACACCCGCTGCTTTATAAGTTACCTCCTGCCGAGCTGGAAGCACTGATCAAACGCTTAAAGGATGCAGGGCTGGCCGACTTAGAGGTGTACTATTCCTCCAATACCGGTTTTGACGAACAAATCTGTTACAGCCTGGCAAACCGCTTCGGGCTTCTTATGACCGGTGGTACGGATTTCCACGGAGCCAACAAACCGAACCTGTATCTGGGCACCGGAAGAAATCACAATCTGAACATTCCGGAAACAGTGCTCAAACCGCTTTATCAGTATTTAGAAACACATACAGGATAAACAACAAACGGGATACTGCGTCATGCAATATCCCGTTCTTTTTCTCCTTATTCACAGACAAATTACTTCGCCTTTGCCTCTTCTTCCATCGGCTTTTCTACTTCCACTACAGAACGCTTCTGCATCGGAATACGACAGTTCTTGTTGTTACCGAACTCAACGATAATAACATCATCGTTTACCACATCAATTACCATGCCGTAAAATCCTGCGGTGGTTAATACACTGTCTCCGATTGCGATGGATGCCATCAACTCATCCTGCTTCTTCTGCTGTTTCTTCTGCGGTCTGATTGCCATAAAATAAAACATCAAGCCAAATACCGCAATCAAAACAACCCAATACAAAATGGTGCCGGTCGGACTCATCGGCTGTGCTGCCGCATCCGTAGTTAAAAACTGAAACATAACTTCCTCCTTCTTGTGCATTCCGCACGATTAATCTTCTTCCCCTTGCTCAAAGCCCGCGAGCTTCTGCGCTTTATACTCCGAAAAACGCTGTTGCTCAATGGCTTCGCGTATTTCTTCCATCATTTTGTTATAAAAATACAGATTGTGGGTCACCAAAAGGCGCATTCCCAACATTTCCTTCGCCTTTAACAAGTGGCGGATATATGCTCTGCTGTAATGCTTACAGGTCGGACAACCGCACGTGGAATCCAATGGCCGGTCATCCAACTCGTACTTTGCATTTAGCAATGTCATCTTTCCATGGTTCGTGTATGCATTGCCGTGACGTCCGTTTCGGGCCGGATAGACACAGTCAAAGAAATCCACACCACGTTCTACCGACTCTAAAATATTCTCCGGAGTACCGACTCCCATCAGATAGGTCGGCTTCTCAAGCGGCAAATACGGCACCGTCTCCTCCAAAATACGATACATCTCCTCGTGAGACTCGCCTACCGCAAGACCACCCAATGCGTAACCATCCAAATCAAACTCGGAAATCCGCTTTGCATGCTCAATACGGATATCCGCAAAGGTACCTCCCTGATTAATACCGAATAACATCTGCTTCGGATTAATGGTATCCTCCAGGGAATTCAAACGGTTCATTTCCTTCTTACAACGTTCCAGCCAACGTGTGGTGCGAGCCACAGAATTCTCCATGTACTCTCTGGTCGCCGGATGCGGCGGACATTCATCAAATGCCATGGCAATGGTCGATGCCAGGTTTGACTGAATCTGCATACTCTCCTCCGGACCCATAAAAATCTTGCGTCCGTCTACATGGGAGTTGAAATATACGCCCTCTTCCTTTATCTTACGAAGCCCCGCCAACGAGAATACCTGAAAGCCACCGGAATCCGTTAAAATCGGCTTGTCCCAATTCATAAACCGATGAAGGCCTCCCAGCTTCTTTACCACCTGATCTCCCGGGCGGACATGCAGATGATACGTATTGGAAAGCTGCACTTGTGTGCCGATTTCCTGCAAATCCATGGTGGATACGGCACCCTTAATCGCTGCAGCCGTACCTACATTCATAAACAACGGGGTCTGCACCGTTCCGTGAACCGTCACCAGTTCTCCTCGCTTTGCATTTCCGTCCCGACAAATTAAACGATACATGTTGCTCCTTTAACAGACTGCAAACTTCTCTAACGTCTTCTCAAATGTAGCATCTTCGCCGTGTGTATAGACGGAAATCGGGTTTACCGATAACCCTAATACCCCCAGAAAAGACTTTGCATCAACAATAACGCGATTGTGTTTTGCATCAATATCAAAATTACATTTTACAGCAGCATTTACAAACTCCTGTACTGCTTCCGGGCCATTTAAACGAATCAAAGTGTTCTTCATATGCCAAACCTCCTAACACAAAAGTGTTCTCTTCACAAAGACAAATGTCTTTTACGAAGTTATATTTAGCAGTTATACCACTTATTTACAAATTCGTCAATACCCTTTTTACTTATCCATGTTATTCAATATACGCGCGGCTGTCGGAAGATACACATTCGGAAGTTCTGTCTTTGCACTTCCGTACACAATCTCCGCATAGTCTTTGCATACCTTTGAAAACACTTCTGCGGAATATGTTACCTGAAGCTGCATTGCCGCAAGATCAAATAACATCGGCATAACCGCATACCCCCAGCTTTCCCCTCTGCTCTCTACCAGACAAGACTGATTCAGACATTCCGGAGTAATCTCATACCGCATTCCGGTTACAACATTTTCACATACAATATGAGCATAGTTCTTATTGTCCTTCTCATAAAGCAGGACGCACTGCTCTCTCTGAACCGCAATATCCTTCTCCACAGAAAGCACGGAATTGCCGCAAAACCAGCCGGAACCCGCTGCTGCCTCTTCGTTTGCTTTGGCCTCGTTCAGAATCTCTACCAGCCGGTCGATGCTGGTCTGGTCCAAAACATCATTTCCGACTTTTTCCTTCTTCTTCAGGAAACTGACCAATGCATCGATTTCATCCTGCGAAAGTAATGCTTTGTTATCACTCATAGCGTTCTCCTTTCCGTATATTACTCACGTTCGTACCTATATCTGTAATATATTCAGTATAACAAAAAGCAGTGCTTCCGTCAATGAAGAACGTCGAAAAAGTCATGTTTTCCTTACATTTTTCTTCAAATCACCGTTCGCCGGATTTTCAAGAACCGACCCACCTTCCGAAAACCGTGAACCGTGGCAGGGACAATCCCAGCTATGCTCCTCCTTATTCCATTTGAGCGCGCACCCTAAATGCGGACAACGGGGTGTCGAAAAAGAAACAAGCCCCTTGGCAGACTCCGCCAGATTTACCGCCAGCTGTTTCATAAGCATCGGCCGACTCGGAGAAAACACCTGCTCATATTCGTTTTTCTTTCCCTGTACAAGGTCAGTCAATATCATGGCTGCTACCATGGACGAAGTCATCCCCCACTTATTGAACCCGGTGGCCACAAACAAATCTTGTGTTCCTTTGGAATACCGGCCGATATACGGAATACCGTCAAGACTGATGCAATCCTGTGCTGCCCAACGACACACCTCTCTCGCTCCGGGGAAAAAAAACTCTCCCGTTCCCCGGACTTCCGTAAATCCCCCTCCGTTTTTCCCGGTCCGATGACCTCCTCCTCCAAGCAACAGATACTCCCCCGCATTCCGAAAAGAAAAGCCCGTCTTATCCTCATCCACATACATCCCCGGGAAATGAGACGCATTCTTTAAGGCCGTCACATAGGACCGGTACTGATACAATTTTGCAAAATACATTCCATGCTTGTTCAGCATCGGGAAATGAGTCGCTACAATCATATTCTTTGCGTAAACGGTTGCCCCACCGGACAATCTCACCTTCCGAAATCCTGCGCCGGCATATTCCTCAAAATCCAACACCTTTGTACTCTCGTAAATCAACAACCCGTTTACTATCTCTTTCAAAAATTTCAGAGGATGAAACTGCGCCTGCTCCGGAAAGGATACCGCACCGCAGGTCGCCAAAGGAAGCGGTAGCACCTCCGCAAAGGGTGCCGGCACACCGATTTGTTCCAGCACCTTCATCTCCCGTTCCAGCTTTCTACGATTTTTCACGGAATATACAAAATTGTCCTTCTCCTCCCAATCACACGATATCTCTCTGCACAGCTCCCGGTATTTTTTTACTGCGTCCCGGTTTGCGGCATAATACCGGGCAGCTGCCGCCAGTCCGTAGCGGTCCGCAATTTCATGATAAATCAAACCGTGCTGTGCCGTAATCTTCGCTGTCGTATGCCCTGTCTCCCGGCCCGCGATCCGTCCGGCCTCGACCAGACAATACTTCACACCCTGCTTGTGTAAAAAATAAGCACACAAAATCCCGGCCATTCCGCCTCCCACAATTAACACATCCGTCCGCGCCTCTCCTTCCAACCGAGGAAATGACGGTAACTCTATTTCCTTCTCCCATAACGACTTCATCTCTACCTCCTGTCAGGCGTATCAAACTATAATGCTCTTTTGCATTACGAGTCCGGGAGTAGTATGTGTTATTCCGGGATACACTATCCTTCGTCAAATCAACTTTACAAACCAAGAAATGAGGATGTTTCATTCCATGAATTATAAAAAAACATTTCCATGTATCACCGACCTCCTGTATGAAATCGCAGGAAGCATCTTAGTTGCGTTTGCCGTCCACAACTTTGCCTTAGCCGCAAAGTTCCCGATGACCGGCTTTTCCGGCATTGCCATTATTCTGAACCGTTTCTTTCACATCCCTATAGGGTTGTCCACCATCCTGTTAAATCTTCCGGTAGCTCTTTTGTGTTATCGGCAAATCGGTCGTTCCTTTCTGCTGAAATCCATACGCTGTATGGTTATCTCTTCGCTATTTATCGATTATTTTGCGCCGCTGTTTCCCTTCTATACCGGTTCTCGTCTGTTGGCGGCTCTCGTCACCGGCATTCTGGGCGGTATCGGATACGCGGTTATCTATACCAGAGGTTCCTCCACCGGTGGGGCAGACTTCCTCATTATGGCACTCAAAAGCATAAAACCACACCTTCGTCTGGGGACCATCGCTTTTTCCGTTGACATCGGTATCATTCTTATGGGAGGATGGTTATTCCGGGACTTTGATGGTATCATTTACGGTATGCTCGTAAACTATTTATTTGCCGCCATGGTGGATAAGGTATTTTATGGAATCAATTCCGGAAAGCTGGCTTTTATAGTAACAAAGCACGGAAAAGACATCAGTAACATTATAGAGGAGTGCAGTAACCGCGGCTCCACGATATTAAAATCCCGGGGCGGTTACCGCTTGGAAGAAAAAGAAACCGTTATGGTAGTCAGCAATTCAAAACAAATGTATCGTATCCTGCAACAGGTGGCGGAATACGACAAAGAGGCCTTTATCATTCTGCTGGAGGCCCATGAAATCCACGGAAAAGGCTTCCGGGTCCTATGAAGTCCGGAACTCCGTCATATAAGGCCGGAACCGAAGAGGAAGATTGTTTCTTTGAAGAGACGCATTCTCCCGTTCCGCAATGGCAATCTTGCGGTGAAAAATCTTCCACAAAGCGCTATAAGCATCCTCCTGCGTATACGCCGCGGAAAACGCCCGGTACTCCTCCTCGTTCAGACGATATACAAACCACACCGTCCCGGGCCGGTATACCCCCGCAATCCGCCGTTTTTCATCAAAAATCATAAAGCTTTCTCCGTTCATGCGGTCCGAAAAATGCTCCATCAAATCCCCCAGAATATTGTTCTTCGGGGCATAGCGGGCCAGTAAAAGTCCGTTCTCCTGCTCATCAAACCGAAGAAATCCTTTTAAATGATGAGACTCGTTATCAAAATTACGCACAATTTCAAATAACCGCATCACCCAGGGATTCCCGTAACTCCGGCCGGCTCTTGCCCCCTCCCGGAACGCATAAATCAGGAAACGGTAAATCACCTCGCCTTTTTCCGGGTCTCCGGAAAGCACTGCCTTCATCATCATCTCGTACGCCTCCTCGGACACCCGGAGACGCACCGAACGCTGTACCTTCTCGCCCTTTCCCGCATCCGGCACAACATCGGTATACTCCGCAAACAATAGCGGCACCTCCCACTCGTCTCTACAAACCTCAATCCGGTTCTCCTCGTGACGATGCACCGACGCCCAGGCATCGTAAATCCCTGTCAAAATCCCTTCCACACTATCCTCGCAACGATAAATATACTTCTTCTCCATAAGAAAACCTCCCTATCCCGCTTCTGCCGTAAAGGCCGGAAGTTCAAACAACGACATCTGACGCCCGTAAAGGGCATCCTGTAGGTTCTTCGGCAGCTTCTCATTCAGCATCAGGCTCTGTGTCACATACGTCTCATCCAAATGAAGGTGCCCTAATGTCTTTCCTCCGCAGGTAATAAAATACTGCGCACGCTTCAAAACCACACCCATTTTCTTCAAGGCCTCAAAAGAAAAGCTTCCGCTCTTTCTGGCCTCCACAATACGCTTGGCCGACTTCGGACCGATTCCCGGCACTCGAAGCAATAAAAAATAGTCCGCCTGCAGCACCTCCACCGGAAACAGCTCCATATGATGCACCGCCCAGTCACACTTCGGGTCCAATACCGCATTAAAATTCGGACGCTTCTCCGTCAGAAGTTCTCCCGCTGCAAACCCGTAATACCGCAATAACCAGTCCGCCTGATACAAACGATGTTCCCTAAGAAGCGGAGGACCTCCCGGTAAATCCGGAAGCATGGAGTCCTCATTCACTTTTACAAATGCAGAATAAAACACCCGCTTCAACTCAAACTTTTGATACAACGCCTCCGCCACAGACACCAGCTGATAATCCGTCTCCGGAGTAGCTCCGATAATCATCTGGGTACTCTGTCCGGCCGCCGCAAATCCACGGCCGGTCGGCCTTCCCACAGATTCCAAAAGTGATAATCGGAGCTCACGTCCGGTTCGTTCTACAGCAGTAGTTTCGCTATCAATCCCGACTATCGCATGATCATCCACCTTACGTTTCTCCTGAATCGCCGGTTCCGGCCGGTACGGCAGCCCTGCTGCCTGCCTTGTAAAATGAAAAGCACCGTAGTTGCCGCCCTTAAAACCCAACAACTGTCTGCTCTCCGCAATCCCCGCCTGAATCTGTCGCATGGGAGTCAAGATACTCTTCCTGCTCTTATGCGGAGCCAACTGTCTAAGCCCCTCATTAGTGGGAAGCTCCAAATTCACGCTCATACGGTCCGCATACCATCCCGCATATTCCACCAGCAACGGATTCGCCCCCGGAATTGCCTTACAATGAATATACCCTCGAAAATGATACTCTTCCCGGAGCATGCGGAGAGTCTGACAAATCAGTTCCATGGTATAGTCCGGTGTATGTAAAATACCGGAACTCAGAAAAAGTCCCTCGATATAATTTCTTTTATAAAACCCGATGGTCAGCTCGCAGAGTTCCTTCGGCGTAAAGCTGGCCCGGGGCACATCGTTAGAAGAACGGTTGATGCAATACTTACAATCAAATATACACTCATTGGTAAACAGCACCTTTAGAAGCGAAATACAACGACCGTCCGCAGAAAAGGAATGACAAATACCTGCCGCAACGGAATTCCCCAACTCTCCTGCTTTTCCTTCTCTCTGCATCCCGCTGGAGGTACAAGCCACATCGTACTTGGCCGCATCCGACAATATTTCCAACTTCTTCTCTATGGATAATCCCTCTTCCAGTACCATGCCGCACACGCTCCTCTCCGGTCCGTTTATTTCACACATTCTTTCACGCTCTACATTCCTTACTTCATCATTATAGCACACACTCGTTCGATTATCAAGTGCATATGTGAATATTTGTTCGAGTTTTGTTATTTACAAGCACACATCTACTCATTCCCGCATATACTGGGCAAAAGACTGTTTTGAGGTCTTCCATGGAAACCAAAAACTATTTTCTTTCTCTTCTGTCCGACGATGAACCGGACGCAATTGCGGTTATCAAAGGAAACAATCTGTATCCGGACATTAACGGTGTCGTAAAGTTCTATGCTCTCCCGGAGTCCGGCATTTTAATTGCTGTGGAGGTATCCGACTTGCCGGACGGTAAAAGCGAGGATACGCCGACCTTCTTTGCATTTCATATTCATGAAAACGGCAATTGCTCCGACGACTTTGCAAACACTGGTAACCACTACAATCCGGACAAAGTTCCCCACCCGGAGCATGCCGGCGACCTCCCTCCCCTTCTTTCCAATGACGGCTATGTATGGACGGTACTCTACGACAGTTTTCTGACCCTGCCGATGATTGTAAACCGTTCCGTTGTCATCCATCAAAATCCGGACGATTTTACCACACAACCGTCCGGAAATGCCGGCGAAAAAATCGCCTGTGGCGTTATTACGGAAAGGAAGGCCTGACCATCCGTTCCCTAAAAAACAAAAAAGGCGCAATCCTGACTTTTTCTCAAGATTGCGCCGTATTATTTTTATTACTTATCCAGTTTTTCGCTTGCCTCCTGCAGAAGCTCGATAATATTTAAATGCTGCGGACATACGCTCTCACACTGACCGCATCCGATACAATCCCCTGCACGGCCGCTTCTTCCCACCAGACCGTTATAGAAGAAATGCGGACGGTTATCATTCTTCGGATATCTCCGTTTCGTATTCAACGCACGGAATACATCCGGAATCAAAATTCCCGACGGGCATCCGTCCACACAGTAACGACAGGATGTACACTGAATCAGCGGCATACTGTGCATCTTTTCCACAACCGCAGCAATGGCTGCCTGCTCCTTCTCTGTCAGCTTTTCGAACTTCGTAAAGGTATTGATATTATCCTGCATCTGCTCTTCCGTAGACATACCGCTTAAAATCGTCGCAACGCCGTCTAAAGAAGCAACAAAGCGGAATGCCCAGGACGCAATGGATGCCTCGCTGTTCTCTGCCTTTAATATCGCCTCCAGCTCGTCCTCCATCTTCGCCAGCATGCCTCCTTTTACCGGCTCCATAATAATCATCGGAATGTTACGGCTCTGTAAAATCTCATACAGCTTACCGGAATGTACAATCGGATTATCCCAATCCACATAATTCAACTGAATCTGCACAAACTCCAATTCCGAATGTTCCTCCACAATCTTCTCAAGCAAAGCGGGAGTACCGTGGAAAGACAATCCGAAATGCTTAATTTTGCCCTGCTGTTTCTTCTCCATTGCCCAGTTAAAACAGTCATACTGCACATATTTATCATAATTGCCGCCGTCTTCCACACTATGCAACAAATAGAAGTCAAAATACTCTACGCCGGCACGCTCGCACTGAATATCGAAGATTTTATCTCTGTCCTCAAAGCTGTGAATCTCCCACGCCGGAAGCTTCGTTGCAAGATAGAAGGAATCTCTCGGATAGCGTTTTACGATTGCTTCTCTTGCCGCAACCTCAGACATACCTCCGTGGTACACATACGCGGTATCAAAATAATTCATTCCGTTCTTCATATACGCATCTACCATATCACATACACGGGACAGATCAATCGCCCCGTCCTTCTCCGGCAAACGCATCAATCCGAAACCAAGCTTCGGCAACTTACTTACATCTACGCTCATCTTATCCTCCTCTTCCTCACAGGAACGTCTCCGTGAGTTTTCATTATTTTCGCACATAATGCTACTGTATACGAATTCAGTATATCATAGGATTCCCTTCGCCGCACCCCCATTCTTTTGTATAATATGAACCACTATGCATAAAAATGAAGATTTCTGCATATATCCCTCTGTTTCGGCGCAAAATCAAACATTTCAAAATACAGGATTGACCTTTCTCCTCCGAAATAATATAATATATTTAATTATTTCAAAAAAACTTACAGGCCATTATCAACAAAGTTTGCACAGGAGACTTTTATGAATATTTACATAAATCAAATGGGTTATCTGCCAAACAGTAATAAAACCGCAATTCTTGCCCTTCCGCAGGGAGACTGCACCGACTCATCGCTTTCTCCGGTACATGTACAAATTTGTAACGGGGACGGCTGTTGTATTCTGGAAAAAGACGCTGTCTTCTTCGGTCCGGACGAAGCCTCCGGGGATTTCGTCTGGCAACTGGACTTTTCGGAGCTGACCACGCCGGGTACTTATGTTATCCGTTCCGGCGATACCGTTTCTTATCCGTTTCCCATCGACAACAACTTATACGGCAGTTTAAATATACTCCTTTCCAAAATGTTGTATTATCAGCGTTGCGGCACGGAGCTGACCGAGGCCCACGCCGGAAAGTTCGCTCGTAAAGCCTGTCATACCGCCCCTTCCGTTCTTTGGACCGAGTACGAACGTTTTCTGGCCGGAGAGCTTCCGGAAGCCGATATGCAAACCTTTGATATCCGAGGCGGTTGGCACGATGCCGGCGATTACGGACGCTACACCACCGCTGCCGCCTGTGCGTTAGGACATATTCTCTATGCGTACCGTTTCTTTCCGGATGCTTTTACAATGAGTCTTAACCTCCCGGAAAGCGGCAACGGCATCCCGGACATTTTAAACGAGTGCCGCTATGAACTGGATTGGATGCTTCAGATGCAAGCGGAAGACGGCAGTGTATACCACAAGCAAACCACACAAAATCATTCTGCCTTCGTCATGCCTCATGAGGATACCAACCAAATGCTTCTGCTCCCACCGTCTTCCATGGCGGTTGCGGATTTTGCTGCCACTATGGCGCTGGCTTCCCGTATTTACCGGCCGTATGACGCAGCATTTGCAGAGTGCACCCTGACAGCCGCCGAAAAATCTTATGTATGGCTGGAACAGCATCCGGAATTTCTGTTTGAACATGTCAGAGAATGCCGCACCGGCGGCTACGGCGACCGTTCCGACACGGATGAACGCATGTGGGCAGCCATGGAATTATACCGCACCACCGGCAACGTACAATATTTAAACGAAGCGAAACGCCTTTTTGACCAACATCCGAATCCGGTACAATACGGTTGGGCCGATATCAGCGGCTTTGCCGGATGGGCTTTGTTGGAAGATGAATTAATGACAACTGCCACCGGAACGGAAAACTCCGCACGGAATTCCGCCGAAGCGGAATTC
>JAZUBD010000106.1:0-2289 GCA_045638305.1 Lachnospiraceae bacterium | reverse complement strand
TTTATCCAGGGTAAAACCCACATGGGATACACCGCTGATTACCTGACAGCCGTTTGCGGAATACCGGATATTTAAAAATAACGATGCGCCTGCTTCCTCCTGCGCCTTGCCGCATTCGTTTAAAATCCGCTCCGTCCACTCCCTGTCTGCCGCCAGTACAATACGCATCATCCCCGGGAGACGCTTTCCTTTCACAGCCTGAAAAAAGATTTCCTTTATCTCACCCCATTTTGCAAAGTCCCGCTGCACCGTTTCCGGCTCTTCAAAAAAATCTTTTTTTAACCGCCCGTTCACGGACAATTCAAAAAAAGTCTCTACCTTCGCTTCCGTCACTTCCCACGCATCAAACAACTCCCCGCGAAGCAACACTGCCATAAACGATTTTAATTCTTCTACCGTTCCCGAAAACATAACAATTCCTTTCTGTCCCGAAATTCCCTTCATAATTCCGGATAACATCGTGCAAACTATCCTCGTAACATGAAAATCAAACGGATTCCACCTAAAAATCAATTTGGAATCCTCCCCGAAAGGAGACTGACCATGCGTGCAAGTTTTGAAACTTATCGTAAGGTAGCAAAGGCATGTAGCGCTTATGAACCGATGAGCGATGCAAAGATTTCCAACAGCTGCTGTGATACCAGCGATATTTCCTGTACCAATTGCAAGCACTTTGACGAGGACAAGTACTGTGTACTTGACTTATACGACAAAATCGTAGAAAATCACGGAATTCAGTAAGTAGATGTGCGTAGCACCTGTCTACGTTCAAACACACTACACAAGCCCCCCCGGACCGCAATATGCGGCTTCCGGGGACTTACATATTAATTCTTTTTATTCCGTGCCAGCACCACAATCGTCCGCGCCGGTACTCTGCAATAGTACTCCGTCAGGGATTCATCCGCCGTCACTGCGATTTCTTTCCCTTCGTTTACTTCAAGCAGCTCACTTTCTCCGGAAGTATCAAGCACCGTCTCCCATGCACAGCTCACTTTTCCGGCACAAACCTTCGTCGGAAGCGCAAACCGCAGTTCCTCCCAATGCATGTTAAAGAGAAGGTACAAATCCTCCTGTTCCGGCTCTCCATATGCGCCGCCAAACAACACCGACACGGTACGACTGTACGGTGCATAATCCGGCTGCCACAGCTGCACTCCGTGATAAGAAACATCCGGCAAACCGATATTCTTCCAGTCACTTCCCCGCAATGCTCGTCCGCCTGCCAAAATTCCGTGCGCCTTACGGAAGGCAATCAATTCCTTTACAAAGGAAAGCTGCTCCTTTTTCTCTTTATTCAAGCGCCAGTTCAGCCAGGAAATCTCATTATCCTGACAATAGGCATTATTATTTCCCTGTTTGGTATGCCCGAATTCGTCTCCCATGAAAAGCATCGGAACCGACCGGGACAACAATACCGTACTAAGAGCATTTTTGCGAAGACGCGCCCGGAGAGCATTGACCTTCTTCTTCGGCGTTTCTCCCTCCACGCTGCAATTCCAGCTGTGATTATAATCCTCTCCGTCTTTATTATCCTCTCCGTTTGCTTCGTTATGCTTCCGGTCATAAGCATACAAATCATACAAAGAAAAGCCATTCTGATCCGCAATATAACGAATCTGTGCAAACTCCTTCCTCTCTTCGCAAAACTGTCCCACAAACTCGCCTACTACATTTTCGTCGCCCTTTACAAAGCGACGCATCACATTCCGGAATCCATCATTGTATACACCGATTCTACGGCTCTCAAAATCCTGCGCATAGGCCGAATACTCCGGACCATCCGTTACTAAAAACTTCACTCCGGCCAAATACGGGTCCTCCAATAAAAGCGGCAAAGCTCCGTTGTCTCCGATCAAACGAAATCCATCCGCACCGTATCGGTAGGTCCAGTACCGCAGACAATCCGTAATAAGACTCTTTTTCACTCCCTCTGCAAAAAAGAACTCATAAAACACCGCAATCCCGGCAGCATGGAGCGCATCCACCAAACTGCAAAGCTCCTCCTCCGGATGCTTTTTATCCGCCGCATAAGACGCCTTCGGAGCAAAATAAAAATTCTTCGCGGTATAGCCCCAGTAGTTCACCCGGTCTACCGATTTTTCTTCCTTTCCGTTCTCGTAAGCCTGCTGTACCTTTGCAAATTCCTCTCCGTACAAAGCAGTATACTGTGCCAACTGCTTTGCGGAAAGCTTTCTGTAGCTTTGAGACACTTCCATGCATTCATCAAACTCATACACCGGCATCAAAAGCACGGCATTCACACCCAGCTCCTTCAAATACGGAATC
>JAZUBD010000105.1:0-2568 GCA_045638305.1 Lachnospiraceae bacterium | reverse complement strand
ATCCGCCCGGGCCGGAGTCGTAATAAGCTTTGACAACGGATATCCATGAGTATCGTAAAAGTTACGCACCGCCTTATGAAACCGCGGTAGTTTCTCTTTGATATAGTCCTCAAAGGCATTCGCGATACAAAGCTGCCGGTTTACCACAATCGTCTGGCCCCGTCTTCGGCCGTAACGTAGCGGCCTCACCACGCGCTTATGCCCGCCTGCCGCAACGGTGCAAAGGTAATGCCCGTCATATTCCATAGGTGGCGGCGGAATCTGCTTGGAGAATGTCCACCCCGCCGTATCCGTGAACGCCTTTATGGGCGCATCCACGCCCTGTCCGAACAAAATAAACAATATCTCAAACACTGCAATAATGAAAAACAGACAAACAAAAATCAGCCCTGTATACCTTGAGAAGGTATTCACCGTCCGGTACAGCCGGCCTTGTTTTACGGTACTTTCTTCCGGCTCCTCCCCGGCGCTTCTTACACTCTCATAATACTGCATCTGCTGTTTCATCAGACGTCTGACTCCCGTCACCGCCAAAACAAACAGGTTCACATGATACACGTAAAAAAGAAGAAGAATGCCTTCACTGATGTGTTTCGATATCTGTACCGCATACACAATCTGAAGCACCTGAAACAGCACCGTTGCGGCAACAGCAAACGCCGACACAAGCGGCGAAAACTTCTCCGTCTTACACCCGCACAAGAGCATCATTCCTAAAGCACCGAGTATCGCCGGAATATAAACACTCGCACCGTATTGGGTGGAAATACTGTAATAAAACTGGATGTCATAAATCACCTCATACCAGTCTCCAGCGGTATCGAAGGAGATTTCAAACAACAAAAAGTAAAAAATTGCGCCAATCAAAAATGTCAGCCAGAACGCAAGCCTCGGCTTTTTCGGCGACTTAGCTAACAGGTTAACACAATTCCAGAGCGTCAAACCTCCGGGAATCACACCCATTACCAAAATAAAAATGATGTAGAAAAAAACCTCATCCATAGTTATGCTCCCTACTCTTCTTCCTTCTTCAAGATATTTTCCCTATCCACCGGCGGACCGTACATGCACTGTGCCAAATTCTCCTCCGGAGAAAACGTTTCGTCCTCCGGTATCGGCGTAATATCCGTACCGTCCTCCTCTTCCGCCTCCGGAACAGGCGTCATGGTCACATATTCATCCGGCGGCGGGCCGTAGACGTCTGCATTTTCATTCATCCACGGCAAAAAACGGCACCCACCCAAGGTCATGGCCGTAGATACCAAAGATGCGGTTACCAAAAGCTTTTTTCCTTTTTTCATTCCGTCTCCGCCCTTTCATTATTTCGTTTCGTACTCTTCCTGTGCCTTCTCTATGGCCGCAAAGAACAGCGCTGCATCCTCTACCGTCATCCCATCCTCAAAATATACCGGTTCCCCTGATGTTTCGTTCACAACTCCTGTTTGATTCACCGCATAATTCCATTCGGTATAACCGTTGAAATCATACAAATACGCATAACAATCATGTAGCCTAAATCTATCCGTAAGTTCCAACTTTTCATCCGTAAAACGGGCATAAACCGGCCCAAATGCATCATATTTCACTTCATACCGAAGCGTCTCCCCTTCTTGTATCCCTTCTCCCAGCTCCGCAAAAATCACGTCCTCCTCGAAAAACAAATCCCGATTCATTGAGCGTAGCGAAACCTTAGATACCTCACTCAAATCCACGCCATCCCCGGCATAAAAGGACAACAGCTCTACTCCGTAAACCGCATTTTCCGGAGTCATCTCTTCATTCGGATGTTCCGTCGGAACCGATACCACACGAAATACCGCATACCGGCTCATTGTCAGCTTATACCAATCCATTTCCGTCGGTGCCACCGTAATCATCGGTTCCACATAGTACGGCGCACCATACTCCGGCTGCGCAATATTCCGGCTCGGGTCAAACTCCGGCGGCCCATACACCCCACAACCGTTCATATTTACTGCCACCGCAAATATAGACGTGGCCAACAACACGGTTTTGCTCTTTTTCATAAAGCCATCCCCCTTTCTCCTCACTCTATCCTTTAAAACAACATTCCTTTAAAGCACATCTTTTGCATATTTTTGTCAAAATCCCAGCTGTGAAACGCACCTCCACCGCAAAATTCCCGGTCTTTACAGGCACGACAGGTTTTATTCTCTTCGGACAAATTCCGACGGTATGCTCCGAACTCATTCTTCCACACTTCCGTAAAATCATCCTTTAAAATATTACCGTATATGAGCTCCGGCCTGCGCTCGATATCCAGACACGCACCGATATCCCCGTTGGCCATCACCGCCGCCGTATAAATACCGGCATTGCAAAGGAAATACCAATCTCTGACCTCTCTTTCATACGCTGCACCGAGATAATGACTGCAACCGTATTGCACCGGCTCTCCCTGTCCGCGCTTTTCCTTGATAAACTCAAATAAGGTCACATAATCCTGCTGGGTAAGTAACAGCTCCGGCATATCCTCCGCCCGTCCCATAGGCTCCAAATTAATCACCCGCCAGGAAGTCGGATCGTAGCCATGTCGTTCTGTGAGCC
>JAZUBD010000104.1:0-1516 GCA_045638305.1 Lachnospiraceae bacterium | reverse complement strand
AGCCATGTCGTTCTGTGAGCCAAGGAGTTGCAATAGTTGCTTGTCTTCCTAAGACCGCTTGGCCTCCGACTTCATCAAATCACCGGTTTGTTTGTCGTGAAAAAAGCCTAAGTCAAGGCTTTGGAGCTTCTTATACATGCGGTCGCGCAAATCGCCCACCAAATACCAGGCTGCTTTGTGGGCCAGATAATTATTCATAAAACGGAACACGATGCGGAGCAAATAGAGTACCAACAGCCCGAGAGCCAGTGATACAATCTGCTTTAAGGCGGCATCGTCCACGCCTCCTCCTACAATACCGGTCATGCGAGACAACAGCTTCGGTGCGGCCAGGTTTACGCCGGTCAGTAACAGGGTAGACAGGATTGCCAGAATATAGAGGACCTTGTAACGGGCAGCCTCCTTGGTCAGTTTCCATAGCATTTTCATAAGGGAACTCCTTCCGAATACACAATAATATAATTATCTTAGCAGAAGAAGATACTGAAAACAAGTGGATGGAGAAGACTTTATATAACAAAATAAAAAGAGAAATCATGAAATATTCGCACACTGGATTTTTTTTGAAAAATATGATATAATCCCTTTGTTTTTGTGTCGGGGAAACAGGTGCAATTCCTGTACGAGCCCGTCGCCGTGAGGCATGTACTATACTTTTTTCTACCGGAGGTGCCACAAGCTCCGGGACAGGCCATTGGAATTTTCCGAGAAGGTGAAAAAAGCAATGCCGAGTCGAAATACCCGGACAGAAACGCTCCTCTACAGCAGTACGCCGCGAGTGCCGGCGAATCGGGGGAAATAAACTTTAAAGGAGAAAAGAGATGCAAAGAAAAACAAGTAACATGTTGTTATCCCGTATCCTTTGTATGATGCTGATTGTGGCTATGGCATTGTTTACGGTAGGATGCAAGAAGGATGAAAAGGAAACCCCGCAGAGCGGTCAGGAGACCAAGGTCACCGCACCGGCTAAGGACAGTCAGGGCGAAGCCGCCGGTGAGGATACGGAAGGCGGACAAGTAGGTGACACAGAGGATGGTGTGACCGAGCTTGGCGAGGGCAAAATGAGCTTTAACTTTTCCGTAGTGGACAAGGACGGAAATGAGACGAAGTTCGTGATACATACCGACGCTGAGACGGTAGGTGCCGCACTGATGGAGCTTGGTTTAGTGGAAGGTGATGAGGGGGATTACGGCCTTTATGTAAAGAAGGTCAACGGAATCCTTGCGGATTATGATGTGGATAAAACCTACTGGGCCTTTTATATTAATGGGGAGTATGCCATGAGCGGAGTGGACAAGACTCCGATTACCGAAGGGGAATCCTATTTGTTTAAGGTGGAGAAATAATGAAGCTGACCGTAAGAGAAATGGCGGTGTTTTCCATGCTGGGGGCGCTGATGTTTGCATCAAAGATGCTGATGGAAGTAGCACCGAATATCCATCTGTTGGGAGTGTTTACCATTGCCTTTACGGTGGTGTACCGGGCGAAGGCCTTGTATCCGATTTATATTTATGTG
>JAZUBD010000103.1:0-4596 GCA_045638305.1 Lachnospiraceae bacterium | reverse complement strand
CATGGCTACGATCCGACTTTGGAGTCGATACTAACGTGTCCGTATACTGCCTTCTTTGCAAGGGCAACGTAAATGTTACCCGGTCCTACGATTTTATCTACCTTCGGAATGCTCTCGGTACCGTACGCAAGAGCGCCGATAGCCTGAGCGCCGCCCACCTTATAAATCTCGGTGACACCGGCTTCCTTTGCCGCAACCAAAGTGCCCTCGTATACCTTTCCGTCTGCGCCCGGCGGAGTTACCATGGCAATACGCGTAACCCCTGCTACCTTTGCCGGAAGCACGTTCATCAGTACGGAAGACGGGTATGCCGCCTTACCGCCCGGTACATACACGCCTACGGAAGCAATCGGGGTAATCTTCTGGCCTAAAATAGTACCGTCCGGCTGTGCGTCAAACCAGCTGTTTCTTCTCTGCTTCTCGTGATATGCACGGATGTTGATAATAGCCTTACGGATTACTTCTACGGTACGTGCCGGAAGCTTCTCATAGGCCTCCGCAATCTCCTCCTCAGTGACACGTACGGTGTCCGCAGTCAATACGGCCTTATCAAACTTCTCGGTATAGCCGAATACTGCCTTATCTCCGTTTTCCTGAACATCCTTTAAAATCGCCTCTACCTTCTCCGTGTACTCCTTGTACTGGTTCGGGCTACGCTTTAATAAATCCTCTAAAATATTCTTCTTGGTTTCTTCCGTCAAACGAACTGTTCTCATACCAAACCTCTTTCTGCTGCGTCATTGCAACCCAATCTATTCTTTCGTCCTATTTTACACAATTGTACGAAGCTTAGAAATCAAATCCGTAATACGCTCCTGCTCCATCTTCATGCTGACGCGGTTTACCACCACTCTGGCAGACAACGGACATACATCCTCCAACACCACCAGACCGTTCTCCTTTAAGGTAGAACCGGTCTCTACGATATCTACAATCACATCGGACAGGCCTACAATCGGTGCCAGCTCGATGGAACCGTTCAACTTAATCAGCTCTACGGTCTGATGCTTCTGCTTAACAAAATAATCCTTTGCGATATGCGGATACTTGGTAGCAACACGGATGATTTCACCGTTTCCCAGAAGCTCTCTTGCGGACTCCGGTCCGGCCACACACATACGGCACTTGCCCATACCGAGATCCAGTACCTCGTAAAGCTCTCTGCCTTCCTCTAAAATCGTATCCTTTCCTACCACGCCGATATCTGCCGCACCGTACTCCACATAGGTCGGTACATCATTGGCCTTTGCAAGGAAAAACTTCATCTTCAATTCTTCATTGGTAAAAATCAGCTTTCTGGAATCCTTATCCTTGATTTCCTCACAGGTAACACCTACCTGCTCCAGGAGTTCCAGCGCCTTCTTGGCAAGTCTGCCCTTTGCCAGGGCGATTGTAATATATTCCATAACGATTCTCCAATCTACGGGGTTAGTTCAAAGGCTGTACGCCCTTTGCGGTTACCTGAAATACCTGTACGATACCGTTTGTACCCACACGCTGTTCATAGGCTGCCCAGTCTGCTTTTTTCTCCTCTAACAGAGCATCTACATTCTTTGCACGAAGGTCGCATACACATTGAATCGCAACACATTCCCAGTCCTTTTCGTAAACGACCAAAGTACGCTCCGCTTCTTTTGCAGTAATCAGTCCCTGACGGGAAAGACCGAGCAGTAAGGTATCCACATATAATGCAATACCGATGGCCGGTGCATTCTTTCCGAACTGTCCCATCAAATGGTCGTAACGGCCGCCGGCTGCCACAGACTCACCGGTCTTATAGGTCAAGGCACGGAAGTTGATACCGGTATAGTAACCGTACTTACCCAGCATACCTAAATCATAGGAAATATACTCTGCCACACCGTAGCTTTCTAAATACTTATGTAAGGTCATTAAATGGTCAATGGCCGCACACGCTTCGGCATTGTCGGTCATATTGCGGATTGCCGAAAGGCGCTCCACACTACCGAACAACTCCGGAAGCTTAAGAAAAAGCTCCTTTAACTCCGGCGTAAGCTGCTTATCGGAAAGAGCCTGCTCTACGGAGAACAAATTCTTGCTCTCAATGAGCTCTCTTACCTCTGCCGCTTCCTCCGAAGAAAAGCCCGCTTCCTTTGCAAGGGCATTAAAGAAACCAACATGACCGATTTCAATCTGAAACTCCTTAAGACCGCTTGACTTTAAGCTCTCCGCCATCAGGGCAACCATCTCCGCATCCGCCACCACGGAACCGTCGTTAATAAGCTCCGCACCGATTTGGGTGGTCTCCTTTAACTTTCCTCTGTAGCCGCTGTTGTCCACGAAGGTATTTCCTCTATAGGACAAGCGAAGCGGATTTACCTCGTCCTTATAATACTTTGCCACGCACCGAGCAATCGGCGGTGTCATATCCGGACGAAGCACCAGCGTATTTCCCTCTCTGTCGATAAATTTATACATATCCTTGGACGGAACGGTTCCCCGCTCCTTACGGAAAATATCAAAATACTCGAACGTCGGAGTCACCACGTCACGAAATCCGAACCGATGCAGACAATGTCGTAATTTTCCCTCCAATTGCTGTTTCTTCACACATTCCGCATCATGCAAATCCCGGACACCTTCCGGCGTATGTAATAACTTCTCCATACGTTCTCCTTTCTGAAACCTTATCACTTTCTTATGGTAAAGTGATAATTCGCTACCAAAATAATGTATATATTGTACGACAACTCCTCTGAATTGTCAATACCGTTTTCTCTATAAGTTTTCCTACAGAGAAAAAACCGTTGTCAAGGGGCAACGGCTTTTCTCCTATTTTACTATCACATTGATTAATCTAAATAATCCTCAAGATTCTCTAATGCATCCTCAAGATAATCCTCATACTTTATATCTTCCTCAACATAGATAGTCTTCATCTTCTTACCTTCCATCTTGTACAAGGTCGTAGTATCATCCTCGTAGATACTCACCATAGCCATTCCGCCTTCTCTCATAAGTTCCAGAGAGCCGTCCACGGAACAGAGCTCCTTCTCCTTGCCGCCTTTCTTGGAATAGCAAAGATCTTCCTTATCTACCACATAATAGCAGTACTCACCGTCCGGAGAAACGATTGCCTCGGTAACATCATCCGCAATCTTCTTACCCTTGCCCTTCTTAATATAATAGAGCTCGGAATCACCGTTTATAATGTAAATATTCTCCAAATCGCCGTCTGCATACATATAACGTGCCATCGCACCGTTGGCAAGAGTTTCCTTTTCTCCTCCCTTACTGAACTTCGTTACCTTAACGATATCAGCAAAGTTATTGTAAACTAAGCTCTCGCCGTCTTCCGCAACCGCATACTGATATGCACTGGAAGCAAGCTTTTCGGTCTCATACTTCTTGAGCATGTAATAAATCTCATCCGTCATTCTAGCGTAGAACAGTCTCTCCTTGAAGGTGTCCACACCGGTATAGACAACGGTAATATCACCCTTTTCCGTATCCAGCTCCTGCTCAAAGCTTGCTGCATCGTCACGTAAAATCACCTTGGTCAACTCTTCGTTTGCAACCTTCTTCTTCTCATCGGCCTTTACGGTCACATAGGTCTTATCCTCATTGAAGAATAACATCTCGGAATTATCCGCATTCATCATTACTTCTACATAACGAAGGTCACTAGCAAGCTTCTCTTCCTTCTTACCCTTCATCACATAAACACGATCTACATCGGTATAATAAATGTACTTTGCCTTATCCGCAATTGCAAAGATACGCTTTTCCTTACCTAACTCAACCGGCTCCTTACCGTTTACGGAATAGAAGCCCTTAAAATCGTCGGTAGCGTCGTACTCTGCAACATATGCAACCGTCTTACCGTCCGGAGAAAGCACCGCACTGTCCACTACAACCTCTTCCTCAATTTCGGTAGAAGACTTCTTCTTAATATCATACAGATTTAAAGTACCAACCTTGATATAATCGGTATAACCGTACTCGGCATTGTTGTAAGCAACGCTCTCACAATCGGTGAAGTACACCATGGTGTTACCCTTCTGGGAAATCAAAACGCCTCTTGCCTCATCAATACCGGTCTTAATTACCTTACCGTCCTTAAGAATAACAAGCTCGTCCTCTTCGTTCTCATAACAAACAACGGAACCGTCCATGCTGTAAACCTGGGAATATGCTTCCTCATCGTCCAGCTTTACTTCCTTGCCATTTAAATAAACCGCATATAAGTCACCGTCACGCTCGGTTACATCAAGCACAACATCTTCCGAAGTCTTCATATAAGAATCATCACCGGAATTCATTCCAATCACCGAGACAATACAACATAACAAAAGAGCTACCAACGCAAGGCCGAGCGCTGTCGGATTAATCTTCTTTCCTTCCGTCATATCAGCAGTCTTTGCCTTCTTCTCTTTCTTCGACTTCACTTCTTCCGCAACAGCCTCTGCAGCATCCTTAACCTCTGCCACAGTCTCCTTTGCTTCCTCAGCCACTGCTTCCTTTACTTCTTCCACGGTCTCTGCTGCTTCCGCAACTTCCTCAGCTACCGCTTCCTTTACTTCCTCCACGGTCTCTACTGCTTCCGCAACTTCCTCAGCTACCGCTTCCTTTACT
>JAZUBD010000102.1:0-3390 GCA_045638305.1 Lachnospiraceae bacterium | reverse complement strand
GGTTCGGTACCATATCCGGGCCGGTTCCGGCGGGGCTGGCAAAGGCCAATGATATGTACCGTTTTCTTATCTATATTAAATCTGCAAAGTATGAGCGTTTGATGGAGTTCCACCGGCTTGCGGCGGAACAGAAACTATTGACAGAATCGACAATGAAGTGTAACATACAGTTTGACTTCAATCCGTTTAACGGTTATTGATAACAGGAGGATAAAAAGATGGCATTAAGAAAAATCAGAACCTTAGGAGACCCGGTATTGGAGAAGGTGTCTAAGCCGATCACCGAGGTAAATGAAAAAATTAAAGAATTGGCATATGATATGCTGGATACTATGTATACCGCGAACGGTGTAGGTCTTGCGGCACCGCAGGTAGGTGTATTAAAGAGAATCGTAGTAATCGACGTGTCTCCGGATGGGGATAAGCCGATGATACTCATCAACCCGGAAATTATTGCCGTGTCCGGTACACAAAGCGGCGAGGAAGGCTGTTTAAGCGTACCGGGAAAGTCCGGCTGTGTGACCAGACCGAGCGAGGTAACGGTACGTGCTTATAATCTGAAGATGCAGTTGATTGAGTTGACCGGAACGGATCTTTTGGCCCGTGCACTTTGTCACGAAATCGATCATTTGGACGGTGTGGTGTATGTGCAGAAGGTAGAAGGCGATTTGCACGACGTAGCGGTACAGGAGGACTAAAATGAGAGCGGTTTTTATGGGAACACCGGATATTGCGGCAGAGGTGTTAAAGTGTCTGCTTGCTTCCGAGCATGAAATCGTTGCTGTGGTAACACAGCCGGACCGTCCGAAGGGACGGGGAAAAGAACTGGCAAAATCTCCGGTTAAGCTGGTTGCGGAAGAACGCGGCATTCCTGTGTTTCAGCCGGAGAAGGTAAAGGCCCCGGAGGCAGTGGCACAGTTGAAGGAGTATCAGGCGGACATCTTTTTGGTGGCGGCCTTCGGTCAGATTGTTTCCAAGGAAATTTTGGATATTCCGAAGTACGGCTGTATTAATGTACATGCATCGTTACTTCCGGAGTACCGTGGTGCGGCACCGATTCAATGGGCAATTTTAGACGGTAAGGAAGTGACCGGTATTACGATTATGCGAATGGATGAGGGTATTGATACCGGTGATATGATTTGCAGGGTAGAGATTCCGATTACTGCAGAGGAAACCGGAGGCAGTCTTCATGATAAGCTGGCTGCAGCAGGCGGACCGCTTCTGCTTGAGGCTATGAAGCAGATAGAGGAGGGAACAGCGGTGTATACGCCTCAGAACCACGAGGCTCATACCTACGCTAAAATGCTTCGCAAGGAGCTGGGAAAGCTTGATTTTACGGAGTCGGCCCAAAAGCTGGAGCGTTATATTCGTGGTTTAAATCCGTGGCCGAGTGCATATACTTACAAGGACGGAAAAACCATAAAGTTCTGGAACGCATCTGTTTCTCATGAAAAGTTTGATGCTTGTCCGTGCGGAACCTTGGTGTCCGTACAGGACGGAATGCTTTGGATTATGACCGGAGACGGTATTTTACAGGTAAAGGAGCTTCAGCCGGAGGGAAAGCGCCGGATGACCACGGAAGAATATCTTCGGGGCTATCCGCTTGTTCCGGGAGTGGTGTTCGGGAGCTGATAGAGTTAAGGCTGGCGTATAGTCGGGTGTATGGAAGGGAGGCATTGTCATGTTATACGATTGGACGTATTTTTTGGTTATTATCGGTGCGGTATTGTCCTTATGGGCATCCGCAGGGGTGAAAAATAGTTTTTCTAAGTTTTCGAAGGTGCTTACATCCCACGGAGTGACGGCTTATGAGGTGGCAGAACGGATTTTACACGGCGCCGGCATTTATGATGTAAAGATAGAACGGGTGTCCGGAAATCTGACAGATCATTACGATTCTTCCGCAAAGATTTTACGGTTGTCCGATTCGGTATACCAAAGTACTTCCGTGGCGGCAGTAGGAGTGGCGGCACATGAATGCGGACATGCCATCCAGGACCACGAGGAGTATGGACCGTTACGTTTGCGTCATTATCTTGTGCCGGTAGTGAATTTCGGAAATAGGCTATCTATGCCGTTGTTTCTGATCGGTTTGCTGCTTGGCGCGTACAATACGCTGGTTCCGATTGGAATTTTCCTTTTTTCTTTTGCTGTGGTGTTCCAGTTTGTGACCCTTCCGGTGGAGTTTAATGCTTCTTCCAGAGCGGTGGCAATTTTGGGAGAAAGCGGAATGGTGACTACCGAGGAATTGCCGAAGGTAAAGAAGGTTTTAAAGGCGGCGGCCTATACCTACCTTGCGGCGGCAGCATCCTCCGCATTACAGTTGCTGCGTTTGATTTTGATTTCACGCAGAAGGAGAAACTAAGTTATGACGACGGAAGAAAAACGTTCTCTTACTGCCAGAGAGGCTGCGGTAAAAATGTTGCTTGCGGTATGTAAGGACAAGCAGTTTTCCCATGTGGTAAAGGGAAAGTATTTGGATAAAATCGAAGAAAAGCGGGAACGCGCCCTGGCTACCCGGTTGTTTGAGGGGAGTCTGGAGCGGATGATTGAGCTGGATTATATTATTGACCGCTTTTCTAAAACGCCGGTACGGAAGATGAAACCGGCTATTGCCGCAATTTTGCGGATGACGGTATATCAGCTCCGTTTTATGGATAAGATTCCGGCGGGAGCAGCTTGTAACGAAGCGGTAAAACTGGCAAAGAAGTACGGTTTTACCGGATTGTCCGGCTTTGTAAACGGTGTGGCACGTTCCGTTGCAAGAGCGGAGGAGATACCGTATCCGGATGTGGAAAAAGACAGAGTAACATATCTTTCGGTCAAGTATTCCATACAGTCTACGATTGTAGAACAGATGCTTGCGCAATATGGAACGGAAATTTCCGAGAGGATTTTTGATTCGTTTTTACAACAAGAGGAGTCGATTTCGATTCGTTGTATGACGCATGTGATTCCTACGAATGAAGTAAAGAAAAGACTGTCGGAAGCCGATGTAACAATAGAAAGCGGATTTTATTCAGCGGATGCGTTACGCCTCTCGGGGATGGATTCCCCCGAGCGGTTGCCGGGATTTGCCGAAGGGGCGTTTTATATTCAGGACGAGAGTTCCATGCAGGCGGTTCTTGCGGCTGGACTTACCGGAGACGAACGGGTACTGGACTTGTGCGCAGCGCCGGGAGGCAAATCGTTGATGGCGGCGGATATTCTGGCGGTATCGGGAAACGGAACCGTGGAAGCGAGAGATTTGACCGAAGCAAAGGTTGCTTTATTAAACGAAAATAAAGCACGTTGTCACGCAAATAATCTAACAGTTCGTCGGGCGGATGCTACAAGTCGGATCGTAGCCATGTCGTTCTGTGAGCCAAGGAGTTGCAATAGTTGCTT
>JAZUBD010000101.1:0-3858 GCA_045638305.1 Lachnospiraceae bacterium | reverse complement strand
CAATCGTGTGGCTTGTCTCATCACCGGACCGAAAAACGTCATTCTGATTGTAGGTATGAATAAAATCGTTCCGGATGTAAAATCCGGCTTTGACCGCGTCCGTAATATGGCCGCACCGCCCAACGGCGTCCGTTTAGGTCTGTCCACTCCGTGCTCCAAATACGGAAAATGCCACGACTGCTACGCTCCGGACTGCATGTGTTGCGAATTTGTCGTCACACGCAAATCCCGCATACCAGGCCGCATCAAGGTCATTCTGGTTGGCGAAGAGTTGGGTTACTAAGTTCCACTGTACAAAAAAGGCTGACGCTTCTCCTGCGTCAGCCTAAAATTTTATTTCGGAAGATATTTCTTTGCCTGTGCCTTCATCATGATATAGACAAAGTCACTTTCGTCCACACGCACAAAATAATTGTCGCTAACCGTCTTGTCACCGATTTCCAACTTCATGGTACAAGGCTCTCTGGTCAACAATCCGCCATCGGTAAACACATACCCCAGATAATCAATCGTTACCGTCACATACGGGTCATCCAGTCCGTACTGTGCAAAATCCGTACAATTATATTCCTGAATCGTGGAAGCAACAAATCGTACGCTGTCGTAGTAAATCGGAGGGATGGTTTTCGTCCCGTCCTCCGCCACTTCCGGTACATAGGATACAGTCTCTCCGTCTCTCACCTCAATGCGAAGCTCCGTAATCGACTCCGGCTCCGCACTTGGGAATGTTTCTCCCTGTACCAGCTTGATTTCCTTGGTGGTCAGCTGGGTATGAATACTTGAGGATACCACATACACCTCTCCCGTATTCTCATACAACAAATAATAACCCGCATCGTAGGGTGCTTCGTCACCGATACAAAAGCTGTGCTCCGTACCGTCTGCCAACGTCAACTTCATTGTCAACCTTGCATCCCGAAGTCCGTAATTCGCCGGATCAATGTCAGCCAAAAGCATTTTGGACGTGCCTTCCAGCTCACAAAAAACTCCGATTATCGTCTGCAGTTTTTCCTCGTTGGTCGGGAAATCCTCCTCTCCCTGTCTGACCCAACTACCGTATTCACCTTCCTCTACCCATACAAAATGATAGGAGGAATCTTCCGTGGTAAATTCTGCCTCATTTACGTCATTTAACAAAAATCCCGTTATCTTCGACTTTTGATTACGGGCAGCCTCCTGCTCCGCCTTCTTTTGTGCTTCCTCTGCGGCAAGCTTTGCCTTGCGATCAGTGATAAACCAGTAACCGCCTCCCAGCAAGCCAAGTACCGCCACCAAAGCGAGCATTGTAAACATTCTTTTGCGTTTCAATCGTTTCAAACGCAGTTCTCTTGCTTCTCTTTCTTCCATGAAACCCTCCCGACTAACGATTCTTTCTACGGAGCATTACATAAATACCGCATAAAATCAATGCAACAGGCACTGCAATTACAAGAACAATCGCAATGGTATTGGCCTGCGCCGCATTAATCGTCAGCATCTCCTCCGTCTCAAAGGAAAGGGTACGGATGTTAGACACGTTATCCATGCCCGCCAGATAATTCACACTACCGGTTAACAGGCTGGCATTCGCATAGTTACTCAGCGTTGTATAATTGTTGCTGAATACATATCCTCCGGAGATTACCACTGCTTCGGACTTTGTCTCCGTATTCTTTAAATACATACCTACCGTAAACGGTCCTACCGGATCATCATTCGTTTTCGTCGATGAAATCTTACCGTTTTCCACGTTCTTCGCATAAGCCGCCTCAGAGGTGTACAGCAACCTGGAAGCGGTAATCTCATGCTCCGTATCTTTTACCAACGTCAATGAATATGCATATATGAGCGGCAAATAATTTGCTCCGGACAAATTCTTTGTAATGTCATGCGTCGTGTCAATAAACGGATACAACTCCGCCTGACTGGCCGGATTGTGACGGGAAGAATCTCCTTCCAAAATCACACGATTCTCGGCCTGTACACCGCAATATGCCAGCAATCTGTCATAATTAGGTACGTTCGCCTGCTTCTCCGCAAGAATCAGAAAATCGCCGCCTCTGTCCGCATAGGCCTTAAACATCTCCAACTCCGCATCGCTATAATCTTTATTCGGCACGGTAACAAACAAAATGTCACAGTCATCCGGTACCTGTGCGGCTGTCATGGACTCGAAGGAATTGTAGGTAATATTTGCCTTACCTAACAGATTCGTTGCTTCGCTTTCCATCTCCTTTTCTCCGTGACCGGAAACCGCATATAATTTCGTCTGCTGTCCGCTCACAACATAGCGGATGGCACCGTTTATCTGTCCCTCAATATCAAGACCTACCGGCACCTCCTTGTATTGAAAGGTCTCGGAATCCATCGTCAGCTCCGTCAGCACCATGTCCTTTACAGAGATATACTTGCTCAGCTTTGTTGCCTCGTTCACTACAATCAAGCTACACTGTACTACCGTCTTATCTGTATACTGCTCCGCAAACTTCGGATTCAGCAACAAATCCACCGTCTCAAAGGTAATTTTATCACTGGCATCCTCATACAAATCAATATACATCTCATAATAAGACTCCAAGCCGGTAGCGGAACCGTCTTTCGTCAAATAATAACAAGTAACATCCGTATCCAATCCGGCCAGCAACTCTTTTGTTTCCTCCGTCAGAGACTTTTCCCCGGTGGAGGTTAAATCCTTTTGTACTCCTATCGCCGAAACAATAAGATTTGCAATCACTACCGCCACAATTACCAACACACTGGTCACTGCTGCGTACAGACCGGAGCGAAATCCCTTCCGTTGAAAGGAGGCTCCGATTTTATTGAAAAAGGACATCGATTTCTTGTCGTTCTTCTTTTCCATTTTATATCTCCTCCTTAACTGTATCTTCTCTTGCGTATATTCTGATACGTTAAGAAACAAAATACAAACGCAATACTCAAATAGTAGACCGGCATACGCAATTCAAACACTCCGCCGATTGTCTGTCCGTATACATTCAAAATTGCCAAGGAACCGAGCACGTTTTCTACCGTTCCCTCCAAAAGTGTCCCCTTTAACAAATACACTACCGACAAAAGGCTCTCGCCGATTGCAAACACCAGTAAGCCCACTGTAGCATTCTTCATGACACGCCACATCCATACGGAAATCAATATCCAAAGTACGGAGTAGGTAATCCATGCCGCCTTTGCCGTCGGCGGAATCAGATTCGCAATACCGTCGGCAAGACATGTAAGCAGCACTACGATAAAGGTCATAACCGCAGCAAATGCCTGAGACTCGGTTAAGCTGGAAATAAACAAACCGATGGCAAGATATGCACAGCTTACCATAAACAATCCCAAAATTGCCGTATAGGACATGCCGAAATTCACAATTCCGAACCGTGCCAATATCAACGGATATACACAAATAGACAGCATACCGATTCCGGTAAGTGTCACCATCGCCAAATACTTACCCAATACGATTTTCCAAATAGAAATCGGTGCGGTCAAAAGCAACTGATCCGTCTTCTGACGTTTCTCCTCCGCCACAATACGCATGGAAACCATCGGTACCAATAAAATAAATACAAAATTGATGCTGGACAACGCATAACCGATATACGAATATCCCTGCCTCATATTGTAAAGATATACATAAACTCCTACAAATGCAAGGAAGAACGCCAAAAACAGCCAACCGATTAACGAGTTAAAGTAAGCGCGTAATTCCTTTTTATAAATCGCTAACATCCGTTGACTCCTCCTTCTCTTCCTGTTCTCCCTCAACCGTCTCATCCGCAAACGTACCGGACTTCTCGTCCTCACCCTCCGCTAATGTCCATGTATCGGAGGTTGCCTCAAGGAAAATATCCTCTAACGTCTTTGTGTTAC
>JAZUBD010000100.1:0-2463 GCA_045638305.1 Lachnospiraceae bacterium | reverse complement strand
AATAGCAAATACCAATAACTTATACTTCGTTACGTTGATACCCACCGACTCGGCAGCAATGCGGTTATCACGAAGCGCCATAATCGCACGGCCGGTACGGCTCTGAATCAGGTTGTAAATCACAATCAGGCAAAGCATCAGCACAATAAAAGCGAAGGTAAAGGTGGAAATCTTACGGATACCGGTGGCGCCCATGGCACCGTTTATAATCATCTTTCCGTCCTCTAAAATCTCCGGCTTCTCGATGAATCCCACGTGAAGGCCGTCCGCATCCAGACCCACATACAAAATATTAACGATACTCTTGATAATCTGACCGAATGCCAAGGTAACAATTGCGAGGTAGTCACCTCGAAGACGCAGTACCGGAATACCGATTAAGAAGCCGGCCAAAGCTGCCAGGACACCACCTGCAAGCACCGCTACCAAAAGACACAATGTCTTGGAATCGGATACCTCCTGCATCAGTGTTCCCACGAATACGCCTCCGAAAGCACCGACACTCATAAAGCCCGCATGACCAAGGCTGAGCTCTCCTAAAATACCTACGGTCAAATTCAACGAAATTGCCATAAGCATGTAAGCACAAATCGGAACCAGCTGGCCGTTAATCAAGTTGGTGGTAATACCCCCCTCTTTCAAAATCAAAACAATGACATAAACGAGAAGCAGACCGCCCATGGTAATGAAATTGTTTTTTGACGTTTTGTTCAAAGTCTTTATCCCTTTCATCACGCTCACCTCACACTTTCTCGCTGATCTTCTTACCGAGAAGACCCGTAGGCTTTACAAGCAGTACTACAATCAATACCGCAAATACAATGGCATCGGAAATCTCCGTGGAGATGTATGCCTTTGCAAAGATCTCAATAATACCCAATAAAATACCGCCGATTAACGCACCCGGAATGGAACCGATACCGCCGAATACCGCTGCGGTAAAGGCCTTAATACCCGGCATGGAACCGGTGGTCGGTACCAGATTCGGATATGCGGAACAAAGAAGCACCCCCGCAATAGCTGCCAGTGCGGAACCGATAGCAAAGGTAATGGAAATCGTCGTATTCACATTGATACCCATAAGCTGTGCAGCTCCCTTATCCTCGGAGCAGGCACGCATGGCCTTACCCATTTTGGTCTTGCCGGTAAATATGGTTAACGCAATCATAATCACCACACATACCGCAATCGTCACCAAGGTAACATGAGATACGTATAATCCTTCCGTCAGCTGAATACCACCGTCTCCTACTACAGACTTGAACACCTTCGGATTGGAGGTCCAAAGAAGCTGTGCCGCATTCTGTAAAAAGTAGCTCATACCGATTGCTGTAATCAGTACCGCAAGAGAAGTAGCTTGTCTGAGCGGCTTGTACGCCAAACGCTCGATTACAATACCAAGCACCGTACAAACAAACATCGACAATAAGATACCTACTACCGCAGGCATATCATAGCGACTGGTCATAAAGAAGCATACATAGGCACCTACCATGATAACATCACCGTGGGCGAAGTTTAACATCTTCGCAATACCGTATACCATGGTGTACCCCAACGCGATAATCGCGTAGATACTTCCCAAACTGATTCCGTTAATCACATTTGAAAGGAATTCCATATACTGCACCTCAATTTCTAAAGTAATAAAAGACAATCCAATTAATTTTATCATATTACGCCGCAAATGGCAATGAATATTACCTAAAAAAGTAAAGAAAGGCAAAGGATTTTCTCCTCTGCCTTTCGATATTTTATAAGTTGTATCTACTATTTCAATTGATTAGTCAAGACCTACATATACACCGTTCTGGATTACCATACCCTTCGGGTCCTTGGTAACCTCACCGTTGGTTCCCCAGGTCATGCCGCTACCGGTCAAACCGTCGAACTTCATGGTGGTGAACTGTGCAATCATGATATCACAAATCTCTTCCGCGGTCATATCAGAGGTAACCTCACCCTTTTCACAAGCCTCGTAGATTGCATATACACAGTCGTAAGCATCTGCTGCGAACTGGTTCGGAGTCTCATTGAACTTCTCCTGATACTTTGCAACAAAGTTCTTGGTCTTCTCATCGGAAGCATCTGCGGAGAACGGAGTTAAGAGCATAACGCCCTCAGCAAGAGAGGTATCAAAGCCTTCAAGAGTAAGAATACCGTCCATACCGTCTACACCGAAGAACTTCGGAGCGTAATTCATCTTCTTTGCCTGATCAAGAATTAACGCAGCTGCTTCATAGTACATCGGAAGGAATACAAGATCAGCTCCTGCATTCTTTGCAGCATTTAACTGTACACTGAAGTCATTCTGGCTATCGGTATTAAAAGTCGTGGTAGATACTACATTAATACCAAGCGCATCTGCCTTATCGATAAAGGTCTCGTAAATACCGGTAGAATATGCGTCATCATTCTTGTAGATGATGGCAATCTTCGTACCAAGTCGGAGGCCAAGCGGTC
>JAZUBD010000099.1:0-7226 GCA_045638305.1 Lachnospiraceae bacterium | reverse complement strand
GTCTTCCTAAGACCGCTTGGCCTCCGACTTGAAGGACACTTTTCGTCTTCATCTTTTGCTCAAAATCATCGTCATAATACTTCTTGTTAATCTGCTCTACTGCTTTCGTCACAAGGTCCAGTTTTGTCTTCTGCGACATTCTGGCATGACAGTGCAAGAAAAGCTCTGACAGGTAGTTTACCTTCTCTCCGTTAACCGGAAACTTCTTCTCTACCAGACGTACCGCATCTCCCTCAAGATCGATAAGCACCGCCTCGGAAAGCTTACCGCCGGCCAGCGGCAACGCCGCCGTCTGCTTCATAACTTCATTGATATTCTCGTCCTGCTCACCGAGAGACGTATAATGTACATACACTTCCTTGTAGTTCATCTTAAGGATCGCCAGATGCTGTCTTGACTCTACCTGGAAGGTCACAAAAAACACATCTCCCGCCGGGATATCGATATTGGAATTCATAATCTCGTAAAGCTTCCCGGCTAACTGCTTACTCACCGGAATCAGGTTCTCTTCCCGGAAATCCTGCAAAACCGCATATACTTCCGAGGATTCTGTATCAAATACACAATTCTTCAAATCGTCTCCCGACAACAGTTTGTAAATGTGATTCCGTAAAAAATCGCACAAATCCGGTCCCATTTCCAGCAGGGAATCCGAAAGCACCGGCATCCCCACCATAGAATCCAAAATATGAATGACCGCTTCTCTGATAATAATATCGTCTTTTTCCATTGGTTTCTCCTGTTCTTATCTTATCGCATTCTCGGTAATAGGAACATCTCGACCCATTTGCCTGCAAACGTTCCCTGGCAATCCTTTTGCCCTATTCATGTCAAGCCTCACCCACGCCCGCAAACGGAATCTTATGTATCAAACACTCTGCCGCATCCTCAATATCCTCGTAGTCAAGCTCTTCGTCTTCCCTGACACAGCATTCAAATTCGTCTAACACGTTTTCTATGAGCACCATGTCGATAAACAAAGGCAAACGGTGAAGCAATTCCTCCGAAACCTCCGTTTCACTCCGATAGCCCTCAAGCACCGTATCAAAATAGTGACTCATATACTCCATACGTTTCTTTGCATCCTCTTCAAACTGACACCAGCCCACACCATGGGTCCAAAGATTCGCCAAATCAAACAGATACCAGCAATAGATGCAATTATCAAAATCGTACGCAGTAATCTCACCCGTACTCATATCGATGTGATAATTTCCGTCACTGAAATCAAAATGTACCAAACCGAAACATTCCTCATCCACCGACAACTTCTGAAACTCGTCCAAACGCTCAAATATTGCCTGCTTCAATTCTTTGTAAGCGTCCGGAATTAAACAGTCAATATACTCTTTGTTATATTTCTCAAAGTAGGTAGTTCTGCGGTAAGTAGGCTTATAAGACTTAGAAAGCCTATGAATCATTCCCAACACTTTTCCTGTATTGTAGAAATACTCCTCAAGAGGTGCCCCCTCCCGGTAACGATACCCGTTATCGCAAATCAACATTCCTCTCGCATAGGCAAAGAGACTGATATAACTCTTTTCTCCATTGCTTTCCACACACTCTACAAGATTTCCGTGAACCGACGGAATTACATCCGCCACCGGAGCGCCGTTTGCCGCCAGATAACGGACAAACTCCGTTTCAGCAAGATAATCCTTCTTTTCTCTGGCTCCCAAGGCCGAAATGCGGAGAACATACTTATTCTCGCCGTCTTTGCTGCAAACATAGACAAGGTTGCGGCCCCCTTCGTGGCCGGCTACCCGGATACAGTCATAATCCTCCAATGAAAACAATTCTTTTGCTGTTTCAAGAATATCTATCAAACAGTAATCCTCCTTCAAACTATCTTACGACCTTTGCATACTCCTTAAACTTTGCAATTCCGTACTCTGCCACTTCCAAATCCTCTTCCGATTTTGCTCCGCTAAAAGCAAAGGCAAGCTTATACTCATCACCTTCTGCATAAGCGCCGCCTACAAATCCCAGTTCCCCCATAATCTTTTTCCTGTTCGGATTTCCACTGTTTGCACAGGACGCAATCACTTCTCCCGCCTTGGACCAGGCAATTGCCACCAAATTCCAGCCTTCCTTTAGGTTATACGGAGTCTCTACCACCTTCATCTCGCCGATCCAGTCAACCTCACTGCTCTTATCCAAAAAACAGACAACGCCCACACCTTGAATTTTCATCTCAAGGGCTTTGGCTTCCATGTCGTCCAATACTCTTGCCAATAATTCTCTTGCTGTGTTTTTGTTCATGTTATTCTCCAATCTTTTTTATTGTAACTACTTCCGATACACCGTAAGCATTATATCCTCTTCATTCCCCTTAAACACAACCTCATCAAAATTCTCGCCATATTTTTCTTTAAACTCTTTCAGCAAAATTTCCATTACGAGCTTATGCTTATCTACCGGAACAGCAACTTGATCCGAAAATCCTCTCGATAAAAATCTCGGCAAAAATCCGTCTTTCAGCGGTATTTCAAAATACTGTCCACGCTCAATATGTATTGTTTCGCCACTCGCAAACACACCGGCGCAATACCCGCTTCTATCAAATCGCCAACTGTACTTTTTCGGAACAATCCCATAACCGCTTAGTTCCTGCCAATATCCACTGTACAGACTATTTACAAGCTTATTATACTCACAGTTATCGTAGGTGCTTTCAATATTTTTCCCCGGTACATCATCTATACAAATGAAACATCCGCCTTTTTTCAGCACTCTGTAAATCTCACCAATTACCTTTTCCGGATTTGAAATCAAATGTAATACACTGTTTGCAACTATGGTATCCACACTTTCATCCGCAAGAGGTATGTCCAATGCATTCATTCTGCATAAAGTCACATTATCTAATGAAACGTTGTTTGCTTCCGCTTTTTGTTTCAACACCTTAAGCATTGTATTGGAAATATCCCCGGCAATTACTTTTGTTCCAAAGGACGCAACTGGTACGGTAAAACAACCGTCTCCGCACGCCAAATCTAGGAAAACACCTTCGTCCGTCAATCCGGCAATCTCTTTGGCTACAGCCAAGTCCTTAGCTTCAATCACGTATTTCCTGTTTCCCGAATAATTCTCACCGATATGTTCATATCCGATATACTTATCATTATCCCCTTCCACAACCATATCCGGCATATCGGACAACTGCCATACACCATTCAGCATTTTATACTCGTTACCACACTTGGAACATACCGGCAAATTAATGATTGCTTTACATTTCGAACATAAAAACACTTTACTTCTCCTCCTCTTCTTAATGCCTATTCGTTTTCATTTATAAAACTGCAACGCATATAATATCGCCAAAATCGATACGCCGTCCTTCGTTCCGTTGGTCCTAAGCAGTTCCATATACTCCTCTTTTATAAACCATCGCTTACTGCTTATTTCATCCGTATCCAGTATCCGATTTTCCGCAGACACTCTCGCAGCAAACACATGAATAACAGCATCCGCCATACCGTTGCAAGGATTCTGACTGCACAGAAACTTCAAATCCCGCAACTCACAGCCGGTCTCTTCCTTCGCTTCCCGTTCTGCCGCCGCTTCCATATCCTCACCCGGTTCGATTTTCCCGGCCGGAATCTCCCATTCCAAATGCCCTACCGTGTACCTACGGTTATGGATAAACAAAATATCATCCTTTTCGTTAAAAATCACCACTGCAACCGCTTCCTTCGGATAGTGAATCTGATGGTATTTTTCGATAATATAGCCGCTTGGAAGGCGGACTTTATCCGTGTATAAGCAGACATGGTCGCTTTCATAAATTGTGGTACGTGCTAAGCGTTCCGGCATTTGTTCCATGGGTAACTCCTTCCAGTTTCTTTAGATATCTAAAATTATCTTTTTACACTTAGTGCAGCATTGTGCCGGTAATTCATTCTGTGTAAAACTCTTTTTGCAGTTCAATAATGTTCCCTTTTTTTCGCCCTTCTTTATCCACTGGGGAACCATACGTGAAACCAATGCTCCTTCTTCCATCTCATTTCCACAATACGGGCACTTCATCCTATTCTCCTCCTCCATCTACAAATTTATTTTCTATCCAAGTGCTTTTTTAAAAAATGCCCTGACACCGTCATCCACCGACGTGCTTACGTCCTTTACTTCCAAATCGTAGTAATACTTTCCTGTGGCGATATCCACCGACAAGGAATCCAGAGGAAATCCTTTCACACGCTTTTCATGGGGCTTTTTCACCAAAATAAAAGGCTCTGTGGCAATGGACTTATCCATGCTGGAATAGTGATGTTCACCATCCAAAATAAAGTAAATCGCATTCCGATACCGTCCGGTAATCTTCCCTCCGTGCTTTTCCGCCAACGTAGCATAATGCTCTATCATTTCCTCGTCCGTCAACTCTTTTCCACCGACTCTCCGCACCTGAAGCCCCGGCTGTTCCTCCTCGGAAAGCTCCTCAAAATACAACCCACTGTCACAGGAAAACACCGGAATTTGAAAGGCCTCAAAATAAGCCCTCGCCTTAATCTCCGCATTCTCCAAAGGAGTTGACCCGTCTTCATGAATTTTCGGAAGTTCCCCCTCCAAATCATTCAAACCGATAAGTTCAATATCAAAATCTTTTAAGGCATTCTTCATTGCCTGAAGCTTGCCATTATTTGTGGTACCGTATAGTAATTTCATCTATTTCTCCTTTTTGAACGAACATACTCCAGCACATTCAAAAGAATCGCTCCCAAAAATACCACACCTGCAATCGGCATGACAATAGAAAACACCCGCCATGTAGTCGCAGATGACTGCGCAAGAAATGCCGAAGCGACAAAAATCAAAATAGAAATACCGAACGCACACCACAACACAGTGATTGCTTTTTTCATTTGCTTTCCCTCCGCTAAAATCGAATAAACTCACCTCTAAAAGTATACCATATTCGTATCCAAACCGCAACGGAACAAACACTTATTTTCCACATTGATCAGCACCTTCTACACACTATCTCCCCTCTAAGTGCACAATATCATTTCGCGCCTTTTTAGGAAACATAAAAGGGCTACCGCATTTTCCTGCGACAGCCCTTTGACCCTTTTTATATTTGGCAGAATTATTCGTCCCTTAGAACAGCCCGGTAATCATGCCGTTTTCGTCTACATCAATACGCTCCGCAGCCGGAGTCTTCGGAAGTCCCGGCATGGTCATAATGGTACCGGTAATGGCTACCATAAAGCCTGCACCTGCAGAAATATATGCCTCACGGATATTTACGTTAAATCCTTCCGGACGGCCAAGCTTGGTCTGGTCGTCGGATAAGGAGTACTGGTTCTTTGCCATACATACCGGCACGTTACCGAAGCCCATAGCTTCAATCTTTGCGATAGCCTTTTCCGCGGACGGATCATAAGTTACGCTGCCTGCACCGTAGATTTCCTTTGCAATGGTTTCAATCTTCTCCTTAAGAGAAAGTTCGTCCTTATAAATCGGCTCAAAGAAGCTCTCCTTGGTCTCCAAAGTCTCAAGCACTTTGTTTGCGAGCTCTACGCCGCCGTCGCCGCCCTTTTCCCATACATCGGAAAGTGCGAACTCTGCGCCTCTGGCCTCACAGAACTCCTTAACGAAAGCAAGCTCAACCGGGGAGTCGGTGATGAAACGGTTCAAGGTAACCACTACCGGCACCTTGTACTTCTGTAAGTTCTCAATATGCTTCTCAAGGTTTACGATACCCTTCTTTAATGCCTCAACGTTCTCTGCACCAAGGTCTGCCTTTGCCACGCCGCCGTTGTATTTCAGGGCGCGTACCGTAGCCACAAGCACCACCGCATCCGGCTTAAGACCTGCCATACGGCACTTAATGTCAAGGAACTTCTCCGCACCCAGGTCTGCACCGAAGCCAGCCTCGGTAATCACGTAGTCAGCCAACTTTAATGCGGTTTTGGTTGCACGAACACTGTTACAACCGTGTGCGATATTTGCAAACGGACCGCCGTGAACAATCGCCGGGGTATGCTCTAAGGTCTGGATAAGGTTCGGACGGAGGGCATCCTTTAACAGAGCTGCCATGGAACCAACTGCCTTTAGCTGCTCTGCGGTTACCGGATTGCCATCATAGTCGTATGCCACAATAATACGGCCGAGACGTGCCTTTAAGTCTTCCATGTCAGCAGCGAGACAGAGAATTGCCATAATCTCGGATGCTACGGTAATGATGAAATGATCCTCTCTTACCACACCGTCTGCCTTCTTGCCCATACCGATAATAATGTTACGAAGGGCACGATCATTCATATCCAGACAACGCTTCCAAATCACCTGCTTCGTGTCGATACGAAGGGCATTGCCTTGCTGAATGTGGTTATCTAACATAGCCGCAAGTAAATTGTTTGCGGAGGTAATTGCATGGAAATCTCCGGTAAAATGAAGGTTTAAATCCTCCATCGGAACCACCTGCGCGTAGCCGCCGCCTGCAGCACCGCCCTTTACACCGAAGCACGGTCCCAGGGAAGGCTCACGAAGAGCGATAACCGCCTTCTTTCCGAGCTTTCCGAAGGCCTGACCGAGACCTACGGTGGTCGTCGTCTTACCCTCGCCTGCCGGAGTCGGATTGATTGCGGTTACAAGCACCAACTTACCGTCCGGATTCCCCTTTACTCTGTCCCAGAGCTCATCCGTAAACTTCGCCTTGTACTTGCCGTAAAAATCAAGCTCATCCTCTGTGATACCCAGCTGTGCCGCAACCTCCTTAATCGGCTTAAGCACCGCCTCCTGTGCGATTTCAATATCAGTCTTCATGACCTGTCCTCCTTATATTTACGGGGTGTCTCGAACACCACCTATTCTTTGCTCTTATTGTTTCCCTTTTGCACCCAACAAATGGCTTCTTTGCAATTTCTCTTCCTGTTCGTTTTTATGCTTGTTCTCTTCTTTAATTTCCCAATGAATCAGGAATGTCAGTGCGGCACGGAGTGCAATAATCGCACCTACCGTCAAAATTTCTTCCCATTCCCTGACAATTACCGTCTTTAAAATTTCACTGCCCAGCTTAAATTCCAGACCGATTTCAAGGCCGTGAGCCAGCGTCAGTTTGACGTTGGGATTCTTTTGGATATAGTAAACAAACCCCTTAATACCGGAACAAATGATGACACCGATTCCGATAAACTCAAAAATAAGAATCGCAATTTCCACCACAACCTGCATCACTTCATGTAGCAACTCCAATACATTCATCCGCATGCCTCCTTAGC
>JAZUBD010000098.1:0-3767 GCA_045638305.1 Lachnospiraceae bacterium | reverse complement strand
GCTTGGCCTCCGACTTCGTTAATAATGGAGGACAGCTCGTCAATCATCACGTTTCGCACATCCCGCAAATCGTTGGCATGGCTGCCGCCGATTTCCACCGCATTAATCTGCTTTGTCAGGGACGCAATCTCAGCCGCAATGGCATTCACCCGGTCAATCTGGTTTTTAATCTCGAAATTACAATCCTCCTGCACCGCCTGCAAATTAGTAAAAAGAGAATTGAAATACTCACAAAAGCTCTGGGCCACATTGGTCACCTGGGTACGCACCGTCAGATTCGCCGGGTCCTTTTCCAGCTCCTGAATGGTGTCGTGCATTTTATCAAAGGTGGTAGTAAAGCCCTCCAACTGAATCTCGTTCAAATAAGACTGAATCTGGGACATGTAGTTGGACTTAGTGGCATAGCCGCCGTAAATGGAATTGTTATTCCGGAATTTTTCATCATAGTACTGGCTACGGGTCTGGGTAATGGAATCCACATCCACACCGGTACCGATCATACCGTGTCTGCCGTTGGCGCGCAATGCACTTCCGGCCTTCTGCTCGATGACCTGTCTCGTAAAGCCTTCGGTTTCGATATTCGCGATATTATGAGCGGTGGTATTGAGGCCGCCCTGGGCTACGAACAAACCGGACTTGCCGATATCCAGACCAAAAAATGTATTTGCCATCGCACACACTTCCTTTCCTTCGGTTTAAAAACCTGCCAAACTACTTCTTAGAACATGTTCAGTACATGCTCAATCATTTCACTGACTACGTTAATATACCGGGCAGAGGCATTGTAGGCATGCTGGTACTTAATCAGGTTGGTCAGCTCCTCATCGGTGGATACCGCCATAATCTCCAGTCGCTCATTGTTGATGCTGTTGGCCATGGCCTCCTGGGTCTCCGACAAGGTCTGGTATTTCTCACCTCTGGTACCCAGCTCTCCGATAAGGGCGGTATAATAATTATTAAAGTTATTGTAGTTTAATTCATTCGGATTCAGTGTGGCGAAATCCGCCTGCCATGCGGACAACAGCTCCTGTGCCACATCGATATTAAAATCGCCGGTATTGGTGTTCTTGGAAAGCGGAAGCTTGGAACGATCCTTTAATACCTCCGGATTAATCTCAATCTCGCCCAAGGTATACAGGGAGTAATTGTTTTCCGGGTCTTCCTCGTTGTAAATGTACACCATTTCCTTGCTGCCGTCGGCTAAGGTAACCTCCTGCAGTTCCTGATAGCGGCTCATGGACTTACGGGAGAAAAACTCGGTCCCCATGGTCTTATCCGCATCCATACCCACAGAGGCCTTCTCCGTATCCAGCACCTTGATAACCTCGCCGTTTTCCAGCATAATCTCTCTGTTCGGGCAAAGAATATCGTTTATGGTTGTAACAATTCCGTGAATCAGCTGGTCAAACTGAGACTGTGTCGCCATAATCACGGAATCGTGAATGTCCTTGTTGTACTTGGCTGCTTCGATTTCAAACAGCCCCATTGCCTCTTCGTAAGAAGCCTCATCCTCAAAATCTTCCTTCTTCGGCTTCAACGGAACATCGGTGAACTTACCCACCTTACGGCCTCTGGCAAGAATAATACCCTTTAAGGAACCGATATCCGTATCATCCACCGGATTCGGGGAACGGTCAAAGCTGAACACCTCCGCATCACCGAAGGCCGGCCAATACGGCACCAGCATCTCGGAATCCTCCGAAATCGGTCTCGTGTCCATATAGAAAATATTGTCCTCCAGCAAAAACGGCATTTCCTCGGCACGGATGGATACCCGGCCGTCCGCTTCCTCCGTATAGGAAATGTCGATTAAACCGCCCAACTCATCCAAAAGAAGATTTCTCGTATCCCGCAGGTCATTGGCATGCTCGATACCGGTGGCCTCATGGAAACGGATTTTATTGTTCAAGTCCCGGATTTCCTCGGCAATCTCGTTAATCCGGTCCACCTTTGTCTGTATCTGAGAATTCAAATCAATCTGATAGGTCTGAATCTGCTCGTAAATATTCTCGGCGTGCTCCACAAAGTTTACACCGCACTGAATCAGGGTCGCTCTGGTCACGATGCTGTCCGGCTCCTTGGCAAGCTCCTGAAGCGCCACCCAGAAATCCTCGATAGACCGCTGGAACTGCACGCCTTCCAACTCACCCATAACCTCCTGCATCTCGAAGGCCGCCTCATACTGCACATGATAGAACCCTTGTCTTCCGGATTCCTTGCGGTAGGACTGATCCAAAAACTGGTCACGAATCTGGCGTACCACCTGGGTATCCGTACCGAGACCGATTTTCCAAGGAGAAATCTTGTTTGCGCCGATTTTGTTGTACATGGAATCCATGAGAAGGGTCTGTTGTCTGACAAAGCCCTTGGTCTCTGCATTGGCAATGTTATGCGACGTTGTATTCAATGCATTCTGGCTGGTTTTCAAGCCCGATACACCGATATATAAACTATCCATCAAACCCATAATCGACGCCTCCTTTCCTTCCGTTCATTTTCATTGGTTCGCACTACGTGCCTGCCCTCAACCTCGTGACTACGTCACTCGGTCGCGGGCGCGCTCGCATCTTTCTTGCTGTGCATGTCTGCGACTTGCCGCAAGCTACAATGCTCGCTTTACCAACTCGAAAAAAGACAGGGCTATGTTCTCCGCGTATAATTACTGCTTCGCATCAAACATCCCTGTCTGCGTAACGCCCAGCTCCGATTCGCCGGCGTTCCTTGTATAATTATTTCCTTGTACCATCCTTGTACTCTGAAGTAAATTCATATTAAATTCAATCATCTCGAGAGACTGCCGAATCAATGCACCGTTTCTCTCGTTCAAATCCGCAAGCCTCTTTACCGACTTTCCGAGTGCATCCTTTAACTCGCGTAAGTCTGCCTGCGCCTTCGGCTGCTTCTCCGCCACCTTAATCAATTCCGTAAGCGTCAGCTCCTCCGGCTTTCTCCCCAATACGATTCCCATGTTGTTGAGCACCTCGGCCCGCTTGCGCTCCAACGAACTCACACGGTCGATTGCTTCCTGCTCTTTGTCGGTAATCCTTTGCAACGCCTCCAAATCATTGGCTACGATTGCTTTCGTCTTTTCCTCGGCTATCGGCAGGAGAGTGAGGTATAAATCCTTCTCCTGCGAAAGCGTGGAAATCATTTCTTCCATCAGGCTCGCCAAACGTATCCCTCTCTCTCTCTTAGATCTCTCTTGCCAACAGCTTATCCGCAAGCATCTCCATGGAAACGTCATACGTGCCGTTCTCCATTCTGCTCTTGATATCGTTTACCAAATCGGTTCTGACATCCGGAGCCGCAGCAACCGCTGCCTTCGCCACCTGATAATCCTTACCCATCTGGGAAATCTGTACGCTGTCGTACTTCTGGGTATTGTTGGTCTTTGCAACACGCTTCGTGCTGTTTGCCTGGTACAACTGGCTTACTCTGTTGATTGCATCAATACGCATAATAAACACCACCTATCTCTGCTGATTTATTGGTTCTGTTAGTTATATCGGCAGTTCCTATTATAATCTTAAGAGCCTTTTGAAAGTTTTTTGAAGAAAGGGACAACTTGGCACGGGAACCCTTCCGAAGGAATCCGCCTCTCATATTTTCTTCTTGACAGATATGAATCAGCCCATATCCTGCGCATTATCCTCTTTTCTCGTACTCCGGATAGAGTCTTTCTAATTACTTCGGGAACGGTAATCCAAATGTGACACAACCGCCCTGATGCGGCATCCGTGCCTTATGGCGGGCTCGCCCGGACCTCC